>CAZGVZ010000464.1:0-4053 GCA_964529145.1 uncultured Fibrobacteraceae bacterium
GGCCCGATCCCGCGGCATCGGACGGCGTTCTCCTGGTATCCGTGAACTGAATGATGAAAAGACCGTGATTGTCCCCCGGCGGACCGGACACAACGAAATCGAAGGTAGTGGTATTGGAAGCCGCGTCATAGTTTTTACCGGTTACCGATCCGCCGGAAATTCCGCGCACGTCGGCGCTGCCGGTGAAGGAGCATTTGTAAGTCCCGCTCACGTCGATACGGTAACTTTCGGGATCGTCGATACTGCCACTCCATTCGGCAACCGGACGGTAATCCGCGACGAACCGCACGTCGGTTTTCGGCCACCCGGAAGAATCCACCTGCGCAGCTGTCAGCTCCTCGCCACCCTCGGCGGCGCTCCATCGATACTCCTCCTTCGCCACATCGACGAAGGTGCCTCCGCGTTCGGCGAAACCGATGTTGATGCCGAGATGGCCGGCGCAAAGGGCAAGGGAAAAGAAGTGTAGAAAAGGTAACGAGCGATATAACTTCCGGTGCCGCGTTCTTCCGGAGTTCAGGTCCATGGATGCTCCTTGTCAAACGTCGAAAAACGTGATCAGCCCGCGGATTTTTTCGAGAGCGTGCCGGAGAGAGGGAATGTGATCATTCCCTGTATTTTTCCATATGGTAAAAAACCATTCCGTCTTCCCTTTTGTCGTCTCTGAATCTCGTGTAACCGAGCTTTTTGTAGAAACTGATGTTCTTTTCGTCTTTGTATCCGGTAAAGAGTTCGAAACGGAAAACGTTCGGGAAGCGCGCCTCGATCGAGGTGATAAGTCTTTTTCCGATCCCTCTGTTCTGGTGATCGGGATGAACGAACAGACGTACGATAAAGCAGGTCTGGTCCGTCTGGCGGGCCCTTATGCTGCCGATGATTCTCGACCGGTCGATCGCCTTGAGGAACACTCCCGACCGGAATTCGTCCTCGACTTCACGGAGTGTCTGAATCATCGGAAGAATGCGAAAGTTGTTGTACCGTATGGCGTTCTCTTCGTAGCAGAGCCGCTGAAGATCCAGTATGGAAGGCAGGTCTTCGAAAAGCGCATCGGATATTTCCACAGTCGGACCCATGCGGGATCTCCGGCATTTCGAGAACCGGTCCGCTCTCCGAGGCACCAAGGGCAGAGCCGTTCATCAAAGATAAGGTAAAGAAAAACCATTCTGCACGGGACGGTTCCTGAATCGTCCGTGTCAGGAATATAACGATCACCGCGTGGTTTTGGCAACCCGATTCCTGGAAGGAACGGTGCGGGAGAGGAGTGCGAGTGAACCGTGAGCGGTTTTGTCACCCGTTTAGCACATTTCGTCACAGGCGGATGAGTGCGGCTACACCGGAGCATCCACCGGTGAGCAGACCGGACCGGGTTTCGGGATACGGAAGTTACACGATCCCGGTCAATATACCGGAGGGTCGGGAGGATCGGGAATTCCTCTTCCGGCGTCGCCGCCGTTTTCCGCGTTTCTTCTGATGAGAAAATAGGTGATGAAACCTCCGATAGCCGCGGTCGTTCCGATCGCGGCGATGATTTTTCCTTTTCTGCCAAGACGGGAGCGGCCGGGTAGTATCGGTGCAGGGACGGAGTCATTGCCCTGAGTGGCTGGTTGCCGGCCCGTTGTGTCGACCACCACTCCTGCGTTGGAAATGGAATCGGGCGGAGCGGTCTCCGGAGTAATCAGCAATTTTCTTGCGGTTCTCGTTTCCGTAGCCGTCCGGTCGATACCCCGGCTCATGCCGCGGTACAAGGGTCCCTGCCCGCCATAGTAACCGTCCGGTTCTTCCCCGGGCGGCACTGCCTGGTTGGGGAGGGGAGATGCTGCGCCGGGCTGTTCAGAGATCACCATCGAGCTGTCGGCAGGGTAAGTCGCGATGCTGTCCGCCGGCACTGAAAACGTAGTGCGAATGACCACCGTCACGAATAGCGGGGCAAGATGCATCGGTGGTTTGAATGTCACGTGATACTACCTCCGTTATCTGAGAAGATGAAGGTTGATGCTTTTTGTAAAGGGACCGCCTTTGAACTGTGCGATATACATTCCCCTGGACACTTCGCGTCCGTTGTCGGCGGTGCCGTCCCATGTAAGGGTATGGATTCCCGGATCGCGCTTTCCGCCCAAGAGCCGCCGGACGGGCCGGCCGGAAAGATCGAACAGCATCACGCGTACCATGACGTCGTTGCAATGATACGGGATTTTAAAGGAGAAGCGGCATGCCGGTCCGGGAACACGGGAAAACGACCATCTTGAGACCGTTTCCGGGCGATACGATCCGCCTCGCGACCAGAATACCGTGATTTTCCTTGATGTTTCATCGGCGCCGGGAGTGTAGGAGTACGTTCCACTTTCACCCATAGCCGTCACCATGCCGGAGATTTCGTCCAGAAGCTGGAGTGATCCTTCGGAAAACCCGGACCGTTTCCATGACAGTGAGACCGGCCGCCCGTGATCCGCTGAAACCGATACGGTCCAGCTATGTTCCGTCTTGTCGTCGTACCCGACGATATCAGACGCGAACAGGGGCGATGCGCGGTTCCATTCCGGATGAAGAAAACCCGCGTGAAAGCATCTTTCGATGACTGGAGGTTTTGGCGCGTCGAGTTCGTCGAATCCATCACGGCCGCGATCGGACGCACCAAGTGCGATCGGTCCATCGGCGTGCTTTTGGCTTCGCACGTTCAGGACGCAAAACCAGGAGCGGCACTCTCCGGAAAAACGGGATTTTGGGATTCCTTCGGATTTCCGCGACCCGGAGGGATCGAGCAGCAGCCGCACGGAATCCCGTTCGGAAAAAAGCCAGTACGCTTCCCAGGGGTGAAGCCGCACGGAATCGTCGTATATATGGGAAGTGAGCTCCCGGTTCGAGAAGTAGAGGCCGTTGTTGGCCATGTCGGGGAGAGTGTCACGGTAACCGAAAAATTGCCTGCGCGCGTAAGTCGCGGCCGCGGAATCGGTGATCCGGATCAGAAACTCCCCTTCATCGATCAGGCTGTTGTCCCAGTAGATTGGAAAAGGAAACGGATTCCCGATGCAGTTCCACCCCTCGCGGAGGAGAACCGGAAAGAGCGTGTCCGGAGCGATACCTGCCGCGGTATGGGTGTACGAGTTCGTTTTACGGTGATACAACCAGCCACCCCTGCCGCTGCGCAATGTATCGAAGGGAAGATAACCGCGGGTTGATGGATCGTATCCGAAGAAGCGCCACTGATCCGTGTCATTCAGCGCTTTGGAGAACGCCGTAAGAGGAGAGCGTGGTTCGAAAAGCCCGGGCAGCGACACCATACGCCAGATTTCGGAAGATGAAAACTGGTCGCATGAAAGGGTGAGGGAATCCGGGGCGAGCGACCAGGCTGGGGTGGTCAGCGAGTCGGTTTCGTTCCACACGGTAATGGAGTAGGTGATTCCGTGCCCGGTAACAGCGGAAGCCGGAAGCTCCGCTGCATAGATACCGCCGGTTTCAGTCGCAGGTGTCGAGCTTATCGCGGAGGAACCGCCCGTGGACCAGTTTACGCGGGCATTTACGCCCGGTGTGGAAGAGAACCGGATCCGGAGGCCGGAACCGCATACATAAGGCCCCGGGTCGTGATCGAGCAGCGATTCGCGGTAGAGTTCGCTCTCTTCGGTACGGAACTGATCGGTGACGGTCGTGCGGTTGCCCCGGCCATCGATCGACGCACAGGTCACCTCGTATTCCGTTCCGGGAAGCAGTCCCGTGAGCATGGCCGAACCGCTGTCATCAGAAGGGTGGTGCATTCTTCTCACCGGCTTTTTCGAACCTGCGGGAAACCATGAGACCGTTGTGACCGAGGGCTCGGTCGTTTTCCAGTTGACGGTTACCCTGTCCGGCCTCAATTCGCTCACGCGGAACATGGTGATCTCCGGGGGAAGGGTATCCGGAGTGTATTTCGCCCTTAGCGGGCCGAGGTCGAACCCGCGTCCCGCGAACACGGCTTCCACCCCTCCCGCCAGGAATGCCGCAGGGGAGTTCCAGTTGATCGCCACTTCATTTGTTGTAAAACTGCAGGATTGATCCAGCCACGCCTTCGCTCGCGGGGTGGGA
>CAZGVZ010000465.1:0-494 GCA_964529145.1 uncultured Fibrobacteraceae bacterium
GGCCTATCCGCTGGACAGCATGACCCTCGTGTTTTACCGCCAGAAAAAGGACGGAACTCCCCCCGACGAAATCTATCAGAAAAAGATATTCAAGAAGGATCTCAAGAAAGTGTCCGGGACCGGTTATGAGATATACGGAAACATCACAGACGGCCAGCTTTTCAATCTTGCGGCCAACAGCATCACCGATGAAATGGGCCAGCGGCGCTTTCTCATGCCGCTTATGGTCGGATACACCTCTTTGCAGGGCGGCACACGCTGGTGGAGCATAGACCGCCTCTATTTCTTCACTTCACCCCTCATCGTCGAGGACCAGGGGGTCTGCAACTCCTTTTTCCCCGGTCTGAAGTCGGATCAAAAATGCGAAGTGGAGGCTCATAAGATCGAGCCCCTCGGAGTGTACCGGTTCCAGGACAGGTGGTATTACGTCGGCCTCGCATCCGCGCTCGGCAACACCGAGGACGAATATTATCAAATGCTCGTGTTGTGCGACC
>CAZGVZ010000465.1:504-1904 GCA_964529145.1 uncultured Fibrobacteraceae bacterium
CGGGCAATCTGCTTTACAGCAGCAAGCTGCTCAAGCAGGAAATCGCGGATGCGCTTCTGCAATACGTGGAGAAGACGAACACCAACTATACCGTGCGGCGGGCCGTGCGGCACGTCTTCGTCCCGTCGGTCGACCGGAACGGAGACATTTCCTATGGGATAATCGATTTCGAGCGGAAGACGATCAAGGTATTCAAACGCATGTTTTTGCGGTACTCGGCGCAGCCTGCCCGACAGATTTCCGAAAAAGTTTTCCAGCGGGCGAACGAACTCGCCTTTTCCCCGCTGCTTCTCGACTGTGCCGAGGATTCCGATGGGGGCATCATTCCCGAGGTGACCCGGCTCACCGACGACGGAATAAAGGCGCTCAGCAGGGAGTCGCTGTCGCGCAAAGGATATTACGTTACCGTGCACCGGGTGACCGACGAAGGACTCAAGAAGAAATTATCCCGCACCCAGGATCGTCTGCCTCCGAACGTGCGGAAGGCTCAGGACTCGATCGCCGGGCTGATATCGGCATGGTGCCCCTATTCGCTGGCGCTCAACCATGAGGAGAAGGGGCGTCTGAATTTTCTCCATTACGGCTTTCAGGACGAACTGTTGTCTGCACGAGTGCTGGCGTTGACCGAGAACTCCAACCTTTTCGTCCGTGTCGATCTGGAGACCTGGGCGGAGGTCGTGGAGTTCGACGGCGAAGGAGCTTTCGTCAACCGTTTCATCTTCAACCGTCAGGACTACCGGGAACGCAAGGACCTCGTGGTGGTGGGGAAAAACGGAAGCGTCGCCGAGGAGGATTATGAAACCGCGGACGGAAAACGGAAATACTTCGTCTGGCGTCAGATGTCCGCGGACAAGAGGCATTCCATGAATTAGAGATTGTTTAAACCTTGTTCCGGATCCAAATGTCGTGCCGGATCACTCCGGAGAGAAACGAGGTGTCCAGATGGATTCCACCGGTCTTGTCGTCAACACTCTCAACCGTGAACAGCTCGACGCGGTCACCGCATCGACCTCGCATCACCTTCTGGTGCTGGCGGGGGCGGGGTGCGGTAAAACCACTGTTCTCACTCACAGGATCGCTTATCTCGTTTCGTGCGGTATCCCGCTTCGGCGCATTCTGGCTCTTACGTTCACCCGGAACGCCGCGTCGGAAATGGCTGACAGGGTAGCCCTCATTGCGGGACTCGGTAAAAGGGGTCTGGGCGCGATGATCCTCACCTTCCACTCCTTTTCCCTAAGGGTGCTCAGGGCGTCGTTCGAAGGAATCGTCAATTTCAGCAGGATCGGCTTTAAAGGTGCGCCCAGGTTTTGCACGGAATCCGAACGGCTGTCTCTTGTCTCAGATAGCTGCACCGCAGTGGAAAGGGAACTCCTCGGTCCCGATTTGCAGGAAATAGACGC
>CAZGVZ010000465.1:1914-2485 GCA_964529145.1 uncultured Fibrobacteraceae bacterium
CGGTTTACAGTTTTTCCCGAATCGGTGGATGATGTGGAGCGCGAAAAATCGGCGGCAATCCGGAACGCTGCCGCCCGGCTCACGAAACTGAAGAAGGAGCGTGGAGCATGGGATTTCTCCGACCTTGTCGGAGGAGTGGTGACCCTTTTCGACCGGGTACCCGAAATACGGAAGCGTTGGAGCGGCGCTTTCGATGCGCTGTTAGTCGATGAGTTCCAGGACACGAATCCTTTTCAGATAAGATTAGTGCGTCAGCTGCTGGGCGTGAAGGGTCGCATTTTCGCGGTGGGTGACGATGACCAGGCCATCTACGGATTCCGGGGTGCGGACACAAGGCCCACACTGGCTTTCCCGTCCTTCTTTCCAGAGGCGCGAATCATCAAATTGCAGACGAATTATCGCAGCGTTCCGGAGATTCTGGCCTGCGCCAACCGGATTTTTCATGGAAAAGATCCCTCGTACCGTAAGGTGCTGAAACCGGCAGTGCTTCGGAAAACACCGGGAATTCCGCCGACCAAACACCGGTTCGAAACTCAGGGTGCGATGGCTGACTGGATCATCGAGGAGGCGC
>CAZGVZ010000465.1:2495-4030 GCA_964529145.1 uncultured Fibrobacteraceae bacterium
GATGAATGTCCCCGCCGGAGAAATGGCATGTATCTTCCGGATCAACCTGTCGGTTCACTGGATCTCGGCGTACTACCGCGAAAAAGGAGTTCCGGAGTCCATGTATCCCAGGCTGCTCACCGTTCATAAAAGCAAAGGCCTGGAATTCCCGGTCGTTTTTCTGGGCGATATGGAAGAGAGCGTCTTTCCAAGCTATCGGGAAAACCGGAATGTCCGGATACGTACGTTGCGCGATTGCATCCATTTCCTTCTGGCTTATGGGGCGAAACCCGAATGCGACTGGGAAGAGGAGAAGCGGCTCTTTTATGTCGCTGTAACCAGAGCCAGGGAGAGGCTTTTCCTGCTGCATGCGGGGACCAGGATGGTGCGCGGGCGCGACCGCACTCTCAGAGCATCCCGGTTTTTACGGCTGTTCTGACTGTTCTGAGGCATCGATTGACACTGATGATTGCTGAACCTATTTTTTATTGTCTATGCCCTAACCGTCCGAGTGAGGTTAGAGTGATCTTACACTGCATCTCTTCTGCCGTGAATAACCTTAACCGAAGATCAATCTTATGACCGAACCGTTACGTTACCGGGATGCCGGTGTGAATGTGGGCGTCTGGAACGAGATGAAGGGAAGTATCGGCGACCTCGTTTCCTCGACTTATAACGAGCGAGTGCTCGGGAAATTCGGACAGTTCGGAGGCATGTTCGATATTTCGAAACTCCAGGGAATGAACGAACCAGTGCTCGTCTCCTCTACCGACAGCGTGGGAACAAAGGTGATGATCGCTTTCGAAACCGGTGATCATACCCTGGTCGGGCAGGATATCGTCAACCATTGCGTAAACGACATCCTGGTGATGGGTGCCAGACCGCTGTTTTTCCTCGATTACATCGGAATCGGCCGGCTCGATCCGGCGATAGCCGGAGCGATTGTCGGAGGTCTGGCCGCTGCGTGCAGGAACAACGGATGCGTGCTGATCGGCGGCGAGACGGCGGAAATGCCGGATCTTTACAAACAAGGCGAATACGACCTGGTCGGGACCATCGTGGGTCTTGTTGACAGGAACAGAGTAATCGACGGTAGCGGCATAGTTCCCGGAGACCTGCTCATCGGCCTGAGGTCGAGCGGGCTCCATACCAACGGGTACAGCCTCGCGCGTAAGATCGTGAAGGAGATCGGGGGCAAACGGTACGACGAAGCGTTCGAACCGGGAGGAAGGACGTTCGGCCGGATCCTCCAGGAACCCCACCGTTCCTATCTGCCGCTGCATCCGCTTATGCAGCGTTCTTTGATAAAAGGGTGCGCCCACATCACAGGAGGCGGATTTCAGGACAATGTCGACAGGATTCTGCCGCCCGCGTGCGACGCGGTGGTAACCACCTCGTCCTGGCAGCCTGATCCGATCTTTTCCTGGCTGCGTAAAACCGGCGGCGTCGAAGACGAAGAGATGTACCATACGTTCAACATGGGAATAGGTATGGTCGTCGCGGTATCGCCGGAGAATTCCGCGGCGGTGGTGGATTCCCATGTTGAACGTATGGTA
>CAZGVZ010000466.1:0-4016 GCA_964529145.1 uncultured Fibrobacteraceae bacterium
TGAAGGCGAGGGGTTTCAACCATCCCCGAACGGGACATTTGTCCGGTATTCCTCCGGACCTCGAAAAAATGTCCCGGCCCCCTCCCGCAAGAGCCCCCGCACGCCAAAGCGCGGTGCGGAGCGGAACGCTCCGCGGGCAGGGAGACCGGGCCGTCAAGTGTTTATAACCTGCCGGTCGGATCCGATTCTCCGCCGGCATCCGCTTCCGATTCTACTTACCGCTCATTCCTGAGGACCGATCTGGATGGCGATCTTCCTGTCGTCCATGGTTATGTACCATACCCTCACTTCAGCGCCCTGTCGAAGAACCATGTCGCGCGAATCCTGGGCGAAGATCGTTTGGTCCGTATAATAAATGGTATCCTCGCCGAATGTCCTCCGTATCACCAGCATCTTGTTCTCTTCACTTACGAACCCTACCGTACCCTCCACGACGCTGGTATCCCCGATGACTCCGTTAGTTTCGTCATCCGGATACTGAGGCATTCCTTCATCGCCGTTGGGTCGCCCCCCGCCTGCGATGGACAATGCCGTGACGATACCGATTGCTAGCATCGCAATGTGCAACTTCATACGAGACTCCTTTTCAAAATTAATAAACAGGATGTGGAGACCGCATTTCCATCAAAAGCAATCGCCGTACCAGAGAACCGGAAATGGGGAGAAGAAACACTCGGCACGGATCTTGCGAAACCGGAGAGATCGAACGTGGAAATGTGGGGGCAGACAAAACCGCTATACCCTGTTCCGTCCCTTAGCTTTCAACCCGAAACGGATGATAGCGGATTTCGGCTTTTCCTGTTCCGGCGGAGCACGAACGAGTATCCGGCATTCCATTGTCAGAATCAACTTCCGCGGCTAAAGCCGTGGTCCGGCTTGAGCGGGCCAGGCGATATAACAGAAACAGTTGCGAAGCACTGGGCACCTTACGCTTCAAGAATGGCATTGACATAGCCTGTAAAAGTACTGAGAATACTCCCTCGACTTCAAGTCGAGGGGTTCAAATGCTCCCCTAGGCCGTGGTCCTCTAGTTAAAAGCCCAGAGGGATTACACAATGATTCTTATCGAAATTCATTACTTACGATGTGGTAAGATATCCGTTAATGATCCTCCCGGGGATTCAACACGAGGGAGCCGCCTTCCCTGCCGGTGGAGCATGACGGCATGCACCAGGGGATGCAATGCTTTCCTTCTGGTTTTCTACGGGGCTATTGCCCTCTCAAACAAGGCAATGCCTGAGGCAGTGACGGTTGATAACCGAAAGGACACCGGGAACTCCGGATAATTACCGGATAATCCGGTCCATCATGGATGTCCGTTTACCTTTCGCAGGCATCTGGTGATGAACCGCACGTCTTTTTCCATCCTATAATCTTTACGAAAGGAGGCCCTATGCACGAGCAGCTCTTCGAACAACTGCGCATGGATCATCAGGAAATCAAAAAAACTCTCAGTCACATGAGCGGAGCACGTGCGACTGAGCAGAAAAACGAATCGAAAAAAAGACTCGAGCTGCTGCTGCTTCCGCATATGCGCGCCGAAGAGGCGGTCTTCTATCCGGCGCTCAAGGAAAAACGTGAGTCCCGCGAAGCGGCTCTGGAAGCTTTCGAGGAGCACCATGCGGCCGAAACGATCTTCAACGAACTCATGCAGCTGAGACCGGAGAGCGAAAACTGGAAGGCAAAGGCTGTCGTGCTGAAGGAAGTCATTGAACATCACATTCAGGAGGAGGAACAGCGGATATTTCAGATCGCAGGCAAAGTCATAACGAAACAGGCGGCGGAAAACATGCTCACGGATTTTGCTGAAGAGAAGATATGGCATGTATCCCGGATCAGGGGGGAAACGATCGAGGAGCCGGCCCTCGAATCAGGCTCAGGCACACCGCAGTAACGGCAATCGCCCGCGGTTCGGGCGCATCGAGCGCAGGAGCAGTGAACGTCGTAATATTTATACCTTGATCGGACGATTGATTTACGATGTGATGCACGGCGGCAGCGAGCGGAACGGGTTTGTAGGCGTGAAGGGCATATAGATGCGGCGATACGCCCGAAGCGGCTGCGATCCCGTTAGCCGTCCGCGAAGCGGATCGCATAAAGGAAGCGGTATGAATGAAACAGCGCAATGGCGCTGGATACCTTACGCTTGAAGAACGAAATGACAATTGTCCGTTTCAGGTTATAGATTCCTGGAAAGTGATAATCGAATTCACGAACCGGGTATCCCACTGGTCCAGGAGCATGCAAATAATCGTGGTACTGCTTTCCGCCACTAATTTGCCCTTGTCCCGTCCCTTCCCAAAGTAGTTATGGAAGAGGAGCAGGGATGGAAAAGGGTGGCGGCGGAAATGAACGACGAAAAGCGCTGTCTATTACCTTAATCGGACGATTAATTTGCGATGAGATGCGCAGCGGGTGAGCGGAACGTGTCCGCAGGCGCGGAGGGCATATCGATCCGGTGATACGTGCCCAAGCGGCTGCGATCCCGTTATGCCGCTGTCCGCGAAGCGGATCGCATAAAGGAGACGGTACGAATGAAACAGCGCAATAGCGCTGGATACCTTACGCTTGAAGAACGAAATGACGATCGTCCGATTCAGGTATTATTGTCCCCTGCAGCCAGGGGATACCCTGCTTCACGAAATCGCTCACCGCATGAAGAAACAGTGTACTGTCCGGGCCCGGCTCTCAACCGGTACCCCGGCTCCGTAAACCCCGACACCGCGTCGAATACTCCCCGCTGATCGAGCTCCGCTTCCTTGTCCCATGAAATAACGCAAGCCGGGACGGCATACCATTGTATATATTTCACATCTTTTCATGCGTTTTTGCAGACAAATGCAATATCGCACCGATGAACCATGGAACACGTGCGAAGTCCGATGTGCGCGCGTTCCATGCATTACCCCGCTGTTTCAAATCGTAAGGAGCCGGATGATGGCAGGAGTCAAAAAAGCCGGGAAGATCGCGAATGTCGAAGGAATCGGGAAGACGCCCACAGGAATACAGGGATTCGATGAAATAACCCATGGAGGACTTCCGAGAGGAAGGCCCTGCCTCATTGCGGGAAAGGCCGGAAGCGGAAAAACCCTGTTCGGCATGGAATTTCTGGCAAGAGGAGCCATGGAATTCAAAGAACCCGGCGTGCTCATGACCTTCGAGGAGCGGACTGACGACCTCATCAGGAATTTCACGACGCTCGGATTCGACATTCGGGGGCTCATCGAAAGGAACATGCTCTCCATAGATTATGTTTCGGTCGAACGAGGTGAAATCGAGGAAACCGGGGAATACGATCTCGAGGGTCTGTTCGCCAGACTCGATCACGCGATCTCCTCCGTGAAGGCAAGGAGGGTGGTGCTCGATACGATCGAGGCCCTTTTTTCCGGCCTCGCGAACGAAGCGATAATCCGTGCTGAACTCAGAAGGCTTTTCTTCTGGCTCAAGGAGAGAGGTGTCACGACGGTTATAACCGGCGAGCGGGGCAATGGAACGCTTACCCGCCACGGCCTCGAGGAGTACGTGGCGGATTGCGTGATCGTACTCGACCACACTGTCAATGAACACATCTCGACCCGCCGTATGCGCGTCATCAAATACCGGGGCTCCTCGCACGAAACCGACGAATACCCTTTCCTCATCGATGAATCCGGAATTTCCGTTCTGCCGGTCACCTCGCTCAAGCTCGATCATGAGGTTTCCACAGAGCGCGTCACCACCGGAATCGGAAGACTGGACGCGATGCTTGACGGAAAAGGCTTCTACCGGGGCAGCAGCGTACTGGTGTCCGGGACATCCGGAACAGGTAAATCCACGCTCGCCGCCAGTTTCGCTCACTCGGCATGCACCCGTGGGGAAAGGGTGCTCTATTTCGCCTTCGAGGAGGCCCCGAAACAGATCATGCGCAACATGCGTTCCGTGGGTTTGAACCTGGAAGCCTGCATGAAAAATGGTACACTGCACATAGATTCATCAAGGCCTACCGCCTGGGGACTGGAGCTGCACCTCGCCTCGAT
>CAZGVZ010000467.1:0-4016 GCA_964529145.1 uncultured Fibrobacteraceae bacterium
CCCTCGAGGCCGCGAGAATGACGCGGCACCTCGCCAAGAGCGAGGGAGTCCTGGCGGGTATTTCATCCGGAGCCGCGGCGGTCGCCGCCTGCGACGTCGCACGCCGGAGCGAAAACAGGGGAAAGATGATCGTCGTAATCTTTCCGGACAGCGGAGAAAGGTATCTCTCCACCTGGATTTTCGACGAGGAAGCCGCGTAGCGACAACTTTACCTATGACTATCGTGCTCCCCAAGGATTATCATGCGACCGCGGCGCTGGAGAAACGGCGTATTCACTGTGTTTCGACCGAAGAGGCGCTCAGGGAGGATATCCGTGCCCTGAAAATAGGGATCCTCAACATAATGCCCAAAGCGGATACGTACGAAACGAGCCTCCTGTATCCCCTCGGCCGGTCGGTGATGCAGATTGAACCGGTCTGGATCAGGCTCGACACCCATACCTATACCAGTACCGATCCCTCACATCTGAAAAAATTGTATATTCCGTTTCAGGATGCGGTCGATCGAGACCGGCTCGACGGCCTGATCGTCACCGGCGCGCCTGTGGAAGAGATACCTTTCGAGGAGGTGACCTACTGGAACGAGATATGCCGTATCCTGAAATACGCGCGAAAAAACATTCCGTCCACGCTCGGTATCTGCTGGGGCGGGCTGGCTCTCGCGAAGTTCATGGGCATCGAGAAGATACTGTATCCGAAGAAGATATTCGGCGTATACGAGATGATCAATCTCGATCGCGATCATCCCGTCACCGGTGACATGGACGATCGTTTCCATTGTGCGCAGAGCAGACATGCAGGTATAAGCAACGAAACACTCGAACAGGAACGGGACAGGGGCTCGGTTCACCTTCTCGCGTTCTCCGACGTGGCGGGTTATTCGATTTTCGAAAGTTCAGATCAACGATTCCTGATTCACCTCGGTCATCCGGAATACGAACCGGACCGCCTGATCGAAGAATACCGGCGGGACAGAGGCGCCGGAAGAACCGACGTCGATCCTCCCGCGAATCTCGATCCCGATCATCCCGTCAACACCTGGAGATCGCACAGAACCGAATTTTTTTCACAGTGGATCAAATATCTCCACGAAACTACCACCTACTGAAAAAATCTCTATGGATTTCATCTCCTGGATCAACGACAAACTTCCGGATGTCACCGCCGAGCTCGAACGCGAACTGGGCGGATCGCACGATCTCGCGGAAGCCGACGGTCTCGATCTGACGGGCCGAAACGAAATCTACGACGTACTCGACGACATCCTCGCGGTTCTCTTTCCCGGCAGCTACGGCAAGGAGCGGCTCACGCCCGGCGATGTCAACTTCTTCATCGCCGATCTGCTGCGCCATATCAGCTTCAGGCTCTACAGGCATTTCCAGAGCGTCTTCCGTTACAGATGCAAAAAGGAGAATTGCGCCTCGTGCGATTGTGAATCCCGGTCGGGGAATGCGCTGATGCATCTTGTGGAGTCACTGCCGTCGATCAAGAAACTCCTTTCGCTCGACATTCAGGCTGCCTTCGAGGGCGACCCGGCGGCGCAGTATCCCGACGAAATAGTCCTGAGCTATCCATGCATAGAGGCGATCGCTACCTATAGAATCGCGCACCTGCTTTACACTCTCAAAGTGCCGATCATCCCCCGCATCATGTCCGAAAGGGCCCATTCGCACACGGGAATCGACATCCATCCCGGCGCCGACATCGCGACCCGTTTCTTCATCGACCATGGAACCGGAGTCGTCATAGGAGAGACTTGCAGGATAGGCGACAACGTCAAGGTGTACCAGGGCGTGACGCTCGGCGCGCTCTCCCCCTTCGACCGGGACGGCAAACCGCTCAAGGGCCAGAAACGTCATCCCACGATCGAGGACGACGTTATCATTTACGCAAATGCCACCATACTGGGCGGCCGCACCGTGGTCGGGCGGGGGGCGGTCATAGGCGGAAACACCTGGATCACCGAATCCGTTCCGCCGGGCGCGCATGTTTACAACAGCAGCCACCGGGACCCGTTGCACATCCGCCGGAAGGAGGAAAGGGTGTGACCGGGCCATCAATCACTCTCAACGGAAAGAAATGCACCGCCGGCACAGCCACGACCGTGGGCCTTCTGCTCCGTGACCGTGCCATCGACCCAACGCACGTCGTGGTCGAAGTGAACCGCGTCATTGTTCAGCGAGACACCTTCGACCGGTTCCCGATCGGCGAGGGAGATACCGTGGAAATTTTACGATTCGTGGGAGGAGGATGAGCATGGACGAACTTACGATCGGGGGAATCGCCGTCCGCTCCCGGCTCATCACTGGGTCGGGAAAATACCGCGATGACCGGCTCATCGCCCCGGTGCTCGCTGCTGCGGAGTGCGATATCGTGACGGTCGCTCTCAGGCGCATCGATTTCGACCACCCGTCTGAGAGCGTTCTCAACCATATACCGAAAGGAAAGGTTCTACTCCCCAACACATCGGGAGCGCGTACTGCCGAGGAAGCCGTCCGCAGCGCACGCCTCTCCAGAGCCATGGGATGCGGAAACTGGATCAAGATCGAGGTGATCAACGATCAGAAATACCTGCTCCCCGACAACGGTGAAACCGTCAAGGCGACAGAGGTCCTTGCCCGGGAGGGCTTCGTGGTACTTCCCTACATGTACCCAGATCTCATTGCCGCCCGAAGGCTCGTGGAAGCCGGCGCGGCTGCGATCATGCCGCTCGGGGCACCTATCGGCAGCAACCGGGGCCTGCTGACCCGGGAGTTCATAACCATCCTTATCGAGGAGATAGATCTGCCGGTGATCGTCGATGCCGGAATCGGCCGGCCTTCCCATGCCACGGCCGCAATGGAAATGGGAGCCGATGCGATCCTGCTGAACACCGCCATCGCGGCGAGCGACGATCCGATCGGCATGGCGGAAGCGTTCAAACTCGCGATCGCCGCAGGCAGACGGGCGTACCTTTCCGGGTTGGCCGGAACCTCTGCCGGGGCGAGCCCCTCCTCGCCGCTGACCGGCTTTCTCGGCAGCTGATCGGAAAAATCCGTGTCATTTTTTTCCGTAATGGAGGCGTTCAGTGATTTCGATGTGGAAGAACACTGCGCGTCCGTTACCGCCGGCATGGTCGAACGAACGCTGAACCGGGAGGGACCGCTCACCGAACTGGAACTCTGTGCGCTTCTCTCGGACGCGGCGGACGGCCTTCTGGAAGCGATGGCGCAGAAAGCGGCTCGTGTGACCAGGACTCATTTCGGCAGTTCCGTGGTACTCTTCACACCAATGTACATCTCCAACTACTGTGACAATCGCTGCCCGTACTGTTCGTTCGCCCATTCCCACCGGATCGTACGTAACCACCTGAACCATGATGAAATCGCTCGGGAGGCCGAACGGATACGTGCGAACGGTATACGCCACCTGCTGATGCTCACCGGCGAATCGCCCGCGAAGGTATCGATCGAATACCTCGAAAAAGCGGTCTCACAACTGCGCGACTCTTTCGCTTCGGTAGCCATCGAAATCTACCCTCTTTCCGAAGAGCACTATGATAGGTTGGTCGCAGCGGGAGCTGATATGCTCACGCTTTACCAGGAAACGTATGACAGGCCCCGGTACGAACAGCTCCATCGGGGTGGTCCCAAGGCCGATTACCTCTTTCGCCTCGGGGCACCGGAACGCGCCTGCAGAAGCGGGATGCGCTCGGTTACCGTGGGAGCGCTTTATGGGCTTCACAATTGGCGCACCGACGCGTTCTTCACCGCCCTTCACGCGGCCTGGCTCCACAAGAATTTTCCCGCCGTCGAGATGTCGATCTCGCTTCCCCGTCTGCGGCCCCAGGCGGGAACGTTCTCTCCGTATTGCGTGGTCAACGATCGCCAGTTCGTAAGGATGCTCGCCGCTTTCCGGATCTTTCTTCCATACGCGGGCATAACCATCTCGACACGGGAATCTGCCGCTTTCCGCATGTCCGTTCTTCCCCTGGGAGTCACGCGAATGTCCGCGGGTGTGTCGACCGGCGTGGGCGG
>CAZGVZ010000468.1:0-454 GCA_964529145.1 uncultured Fibrobacteraceae bacterium
GGGAATGTCGAAAAATCCCTCCACAGGCTCACTCCCGGACGTCTTTACCGGTCGTGACATAGCCAGGGTCGGTTTCGATGCCACCCAACTGGCACCGCAATCCGACGGCACGCGCGGTAAGGGTAATTTTTTCTCGCTTTACCCGGACGGTACTGTCGGGGATTATGCAGCCTGGGCATGGGGATTCTCCCGTATTGTTGACGGCATATTCGCGACAGCCGGGCAGAACAGGATCGATGTGACCAGACTGGCGGTGACCGGTTGCTCCTGGGCAGGCAAAGGTGCGCTCATGCTGGGAGCCCTGGACGAGCGAATCGCCCTTACTATCGTGCAGGAATCGGGCGGCGGGGGAGAGGCGGCGTGGCGTGTGATGGCGGACAACACGGGAATGGAGGACCTCGAGCACGCCCAGGGTGTCGCCTGGTATGCGCAATCCCTGAAATCCGTCAATAAC
>CAZGVZ010000468.1:464-4015 GCA_964529145.1 uncultured Fibrobacteraceae bacterium
GACGAGGTGCCCCTGGGACAATCATGAGTTGCTGGCTATGGTCGCTCCGCGTGCGGTATACGTGATCGGAAATCCCGATATGGAATATCTGGGATCGAAAGCGGGATACATCTCCTGTCTGGCCGCAAAAGAAGTATGGAAAGCGCTGGGAGTTCCCGACAGAATGGGTTTCGGGTATATCGGCAACCATGGCCACTGCTCGAATATGCCGGCCAGAAACAGATCGGACCTCGAAGCTTTCGTCCGGAAATTCCTGAAAGGGGACCTTTCCGCGAGTACAGCGGACGTGGCTACCTGGACCAGTGCAAAATCGTCCACACCGGTGGAGTTCACGGCCGGCACGGAGAAATATATCACGTGGACCGCGCCTGCGCTGCAGTGAGGTGCCGCGTCGGAACGAAACCTCCCGGCTTCGGGAAGTTATGATAAAGGAGATGTGTATGAGATGCAAGGCAGTGAGGGTGATCGTGAGTCTGACTGTCCAGCTTGTCGTGTCAGGTGGCGTGCTGACGCTCGATGCCGCATCATACGATCTTACCGTCGAAGCGGACCGTCGCACCCAGCCGTGGAACCGTTATTACGAGACAGGGGTCGCGACCTGCCATATGAACACCGTTATCACTACCTATTGGAAACGCGGAATCGCAAATGCCCTCAAAGTCGGCCATGAGGAGGCGGGTTTCAGGTATTTCAGGGGGCACGGGATTCTCCACGACGACATCGGCCTGGTCCACACGAACTCCGACGGTTCGCTGCGGCTCGACTGGACACGGTTCGACTCGGTTTACAACCTCGCAATGGCGGCGGGATTGCGGCCCATCGTCGAAATAAGCACTACCCCTTCAGCTCTCGCATCGGGCAGCGAGACCGTGGGAGACCCCTACAGCGTATGGTACAACGGACCCGCGCCGAACAGGACGCCGCCCAACAAAGGCGGGTGGGGCCGCTGGGAGGCGCTCATGGACAGCATCGTCACTCATTGTAAAGCAACATGGGGCGATGAAGAGGTGCGGAACCACTGGTATTTCGAAGTATGGAACGAACCGGAGTGGTGGTACATGGGGATCGAGTACTACAACGAGCTTTACGACCATACCGCCGCCGGATTGAAGCGGTCGGATTCCCTCATTAAAGTGGGAGGGCCGGCCTGCGGCGGAAACAATACCATTACCGGCGGCAGGCAGTTCCAGCTGCTTCTGGACCATTGCCGCAGCGGTAAAAACGCCGCTACCGGCAAAACCGGCACTCCGGTAGATTTCCTCACCTATCACTGGTACGGCAACAACTCGGTTCCCATCGGCATACAGGGGGCCGTTCTCAATGCAGACAATCTCGCGAGAATGCACAAAGCGGTTCTCGATACCTTACGCATGAAATACCCCTGGTTCGAGGGACCCGTATTCATCGACGAGGTCGGACCGACTTCGAGGACCGTAGCATGCAGGGATCAGGCATCCACAGCGTCCTGGCTGGCGAAGACCGTCCATTCGCTTAATGAAAACGGCCCCGATTATCCGCCGCCGGCGATGCTGGCGTACTGGGCTCTTTCCGATCTGTATGAGGAGTTCCAGAACAAACTTGACATCCTCTCGTACCAGGAGGGGAACTACGGTCTGTTCCTGAGGGGCAGCTCGTCGTATCCGAACTCATGGGAGATTCCAAAACCGGTTTTTCAGGCATATCGCATGCTGCACCGGCTCGGAGATTTCGAGATAGCCTCGTCAGGAGGTACGAACGGCGACGGCGTGAACTGTGTAGCCACCTGCGACAGCGGAAACAGCGCGATTCAAGTACTGATCTATAATCATTACGCTTCGGAGGGCAAAAGTTCCGCCCCGACGGATGACGTGACGCTCACGGTAGAAAAGATTCCCTGGAAATCCGGCAAAGCGGTGGTGGAACACCGCCTGGTCGACACCACCCACAGCAACACCCATACCGAATGGGTATCGATGGGCAAGCCCGCGGTCCCTTCACATGCGCAATGGGATGCGCTTCGAGAAGCGGGCCGGCTCCAGCTGTACGATTCTGTGCTCACCGTGGATTGCACCGGGGGTACCTTTACAAAAAAATTCAAGGCGCACTGTTTCAGCGTGCATCTGATCGTCTTGTCGAATCCGGATGAGGTCTCTCTGGGGAAGCCTGCGAAAACTGAGGATGCCGCAAAAGCGAAAGCCTCGCGTATTTACATGAGAAGGGGCGAAACGGTGCTCGAAACGCCGCCGGGCGGCCGCTCTGCCGTATGCCTTTTCACAATCGAGGGCCGGAAGATTTTCGAAGCTTCGATCCAGGGCCCGGGAACTGCCGTGATCCCGATTCCACGTACCTCCGCCGGCGCTTTTGTGGTGCAGTGCCGGGGTGCTGGAGGCGTGACCGCCAGTCAACTGCTCGTTCGGGGCCGGTGAATTCACGCCATGCGTGACTGTCCGGCGCGTTGATGATGAGCGGTGCGACATTTGCAGATATCCAGTATCGACATCCTGCAGGGCACGCCATATGGAACTATCGTATACATTGATGATGATATAATGACAGGCCATGGCGTGCCCCTGCCGCGCTGTTATATTATATTATTCATGAATGTGATGAAACCGGAAAACGATAATTTGAATCAACCGAGGAGGGGGCAGAATGAAGGGCTGGCGAAGTGACCGTAACTGCGGGGGGCAATTTTTCCATGACCTGAAGACCGGCATCAAGGCAATGGCGGTATCTCTCGTGCTTTTGAACCTGTGTAATGTCGCGAACGCTTCAGGCAACGACTCGACCAGGCACTGGGTGGGGACCTGGGCC
Organism: uncultured Fibrobacteraceae bacterium; assembly: GCA_964529145.1. Taxonomy (GTDB): domain Bacteria; phylum Fibrobacterota; class Chitinivibrionia; order Chitinivibrionales; family Chitinispirillaceae; genus JAFGNB01. The sequence goes on from CAZGVZ010000468.1 coordinate 3,258, forward strand.
TGTGCGCCTTACAAAGCTCAGGCCGCCAACAAACCATCCACCAATTTCGATGAAAAAACCATACGGCAGATAGTCAGGGTCTCGATAGGCGGAGATACGGTGCGTGTGAAATTCTCGAACATCACCTGTTCGCAACCGGTCATCATGAAATCGGTCAGCATCGCCGCGTCGCCTGACGGGACCAAAAGCTCCGTTACCGCATCAACGATTACAAAGTTGACCTTCAGCGGCGATTCGACGGTTACCATCAATCCCAGGTCCGAAGTGTATTCGGATCCTGTCGCATTCAATCTCGAACCAAGCATGCGTGTAGCTATCACCATCTATTACGGACAGTGTAAATCGTCCGATGACATGACTTTCCATTACGGATCGCGCACCAATTCATACTATGTAGACGGCAATAAAACCGCATCGGCCGATCTGAGCGGCGCCAACACGATAGAACGCTGGTTCACCATCTGCGGTATCGATGTACTGGCTCCGAAAACCACATTATCCGTTGCTGTCATCGGCAATTCCATCACCGATGGAAGTACTTTGAGCGGCGGTCTGCAGAACCGTTGGACCGATATCTTTTCGGAGGAGCTGCTCAAGGATACGGCGACCGATGAGATCGGCGTACTAAATCTGGGGATTGGAGCGACCCTTGTGACGTCCCCCTCCAATGGAGCGGATGCCGGAACCGTACGATTCGGGCACGACATTCTCGGACAGGCGGGATTGCACTGGATCATCATTTTTTACGGTGTGAATGA
>CAZGVZ010000469.1:0-910 GCA_964529145.1 uncultured Fibrobacteraceae bacterium
GGGGTGGATCCCGACCACGGACATTCTCCGGACCGACAACAAAGCGTGCACCGGCCGGCACAACGGCGGCGGATTCCGTTATGTGAACCCCTCGGTTCCCCGGGAGATGTTCTACTGGTCGGTCATCGAAAACAGGGGCCGATGGAGTAACCTCAGGGGAAGCGGTATTCTCGTCCTTCATTTCGATGGCCGGATAAACGGCAACACGTCGGCAGCTTCGCGCACCCTGTATGTTGTTGAAGCCGACGGAAACAACGAACTCTCCTCGGCCCAGTGGCCCGATCCCGGCGAGAAAGCGGCCGATTTCTTCAGCGCGGAAACTAAAAGTTCCTTCTCTTCGGGCACCACGCCCGCGTCGTCGTGGGGGCTGCGCATCTACGATATCGGTCCCACCGACGACATCATGACTTTCAAGGTGGGGACCGGTACGGTCGCCGCCTTCACTCCCGCGAACCCGCCGGCTGCCGCGACCGGAGCGGACCGGAACGGCACCCGTTACGATCTTCTCGGCCGCTCCTGCGGCGGATTCCTCGTGAACACCGCCGCCCGAAGGTTCTCCGCCGGATGCTTTGTGACGCATGCGACGCCCGCCGCCTGCCCGATTTTGACGATTGTACCATAAACGGGGAAGCCGTTCCATGCGCCTCGAACGGCTTCTCTCGATCACCATCATGCTGATCAATCGCCGGAAGGTAACCGCTCCGGAACTCTCGGAACATTTCGGGCGGAAAACACCTGGCGCGACTCCGGCAGTGATCGTCGTTTCCGATCTGGTAAAGCCGCTTTTCCCCGAATTATGAACTCATACCTGATGATATTCTATACTGACAGCGCATACTTCGATTCCGGGCGAACTATTTGCACCAGGTAATCGAAAGGGCGCAGGAATCTCCCCTGCACCCCACGTTCC
>CAZGVZ010000469.1:920-4009 GCA_964529145.1 uncultured Fibrobacteraceae bacterium
ATGTAGGCACCGAACCATTCTGGTACGGCCGGTTTGTCATCCTTATAGAGCATCGTCTTCCACTCCGAATCGGCGAGCCGCTTGATCGGCGTTTCGTCGTGCTGGTAGAACGAGGCCACAGCGCCCACATAGAGCGTGCCGCAGTCGTTCCCGGCGGCCGCCTGTATGACGATGAACGAAGCGTCCCCTGTCGCAGCGTGCAGCACCATGTCCTGCGGGCTGATCACGCTCGGGGGAATCGTGTGCACGTCCGCGATGCAGGGGCGGGACTGGCTGCAATCTTCCCACGACTTGAAGAGCCGCGGGTACCACCCCAGGTAGGGTGGCGCGCCGCACATCCCTTCGGGATTGTTGACGAACATTCCATTGAGGAACGCGATCTGTCCGGCGGAAAGAGGCCTGCCCTCGAGTTCACACTGCGCCATGGATGCGAGAGAATCGGTCACGGTGATCCAGGTCGCGCCGTCGAACCAGTATTTGGCCTCATTCGGAAGCGTTTTCATCAACACCTCAAGACGCCTGACGATCTCGCCGATCCTCTTGTAGAACATGGGATACGGTTCAACGTACCCGTCCGGATAGAAGCACGAGACTCCTCCGGTATAGCTCTGCTTGGCGTACAGGAGCGTGTTGTGCCGCAGCTGCGCCCATGAGGCGAGCTGGGTATTCATCTGCTTGTCCTGCCAGGTGCGCGATCTCATGACAACGGGCGCACGGTCGCCGGGAGGCTCCGAAAGCGCCCGCAGTCCGTCGAGCCAGAGCGTGTACAGGTTGCGTTCCCAGTAGGGATACTTCTCGAACAGGACCCGTGCCGCCCCGAGCCGGGCATGGTACGGTTTGTAGGTCCCAATGCTGGAGGTGTATTTCCCTATATCCGAGGCGATCACCCCTGAAGCCGCGTTGTTGCCCAGACAGAACGGCACCTCCTCGAGCAGCGGTTTGTTCCGTTCCTTGACGTACCACTCCACGGTCCTCCCGAGCAGATAGGAGTCGAGGATAAACCGCTGACCGCTTATCTGCGCGATCACCGGAAGCTCCGGACGCACCGCGTCGGGATCCTTCCACATCGCCTGCGACAGTATGAGCTGGCTGCCGCCGCCGCTGCGCCTTATCGCCGCGATCAGGGAACGGGCCGCATTGTCGGACACGATCACCGAGTCCGTCGCGACGCTCCCTCCGGCCCGGAGTTCCGAAAGTCCTTCGAGGGAGAAGGCGTCCACATCGCCCACGAAGAAGGAGACGATGTCGTTCATCGACGCCATCTCGTCGAGAACCCCGGCCTCCTCCATGCAGGAGTGGATCAGCACGAAGGCGCGAAGCTGCCTGAGAGTGTCGATGTTGAACGCGCAATCGGCCCTGCCGAGCCACATCATGCTCTTGAAGTATTTCGAGAGGGCGCACGCCGTCCCCGACTGGCACTCGTAGTGGCCGCGCGGTTTGAACTGGCTGAAGTCGATCGCGATCGTGTTGCCGAAAAAGGGACAGCTCTCCACGAGTTTCTCTTCAGATATGAGCGACAGGTACCGGTTCGCCTCGCCATTGTCCTCCACGTTTTCCGAACCCGCGAGAAGCGCGCGTGCCACCGCGAGATAGGTTTCAGCGTCTCCGATCGCCTGAACCCAGGAAGCGTCTGCGCCGTGCGCCGGGCGCCGGGCGGTAACCTTTGCATATGCTGCATCGAGAATCGAGGCGAGGGAGGGAGCGAGATTAGACTCCTCGACCGCCTTGAGCGCGTCGTCGTACAGCTTGTAGAGCGGATCGAGCAGCGCATCGCTCGTGAAGAAAACCGGCAGGTCCTTGCTGTAGATCGTGCCGTACGCCTCTCCGAATCCGGTGTATTTGGCAGGTCGGTTGAGCACCACCATGCCGCGCTCCCTGAGCATGGCCTTCTGCTCCGCCGTGAGCTTGAAAGACGTGTCGATCTCCGTAAAGTAGGCGCACTTCTGCGGATCGAGCGTACTCGTGTAGGAAGGCGCCGGAGCGAATCCCTCCAGAAACGCGGCCGGAGTCATCGCCTCGTACCGGTCGCAGAGCTCCTCGTACTGCGCGAAATAGGCGCGCTCCTCAGGCGATACCTGCGGCACCGCAGCGATCTTCCCGGTAGGCTCAGTCCAGAGCCCGCCGATGCTCTGGTGCAGCCGCATCGCGTCCACGATCGACACCGTGCCGTCGCCGTCGATGTCAGCGATCGCCTTGTCGACTTCGGTTCCTGAAGCGACCGCCGCGGCCAGCATTTTACAGTCTGACAGCCGAACCGCGCCGTCGTTGTCGAGGTCGCCAAGTCCAGCTAAAAGCGGCGCTGCCGCAAGTATGCAAAAAAGCAATGATTTCGTACTCATCGCACCACCTCCAGTTTCTTTGTCGCATTGATTTCCGTTCCACGGACCGCGACTATATATATACCGCTGCGAAGTGTATTGCCGAGCGGCACCGCATGGTGTCCCGTTTTGCATCGGACCGGCGCCAAGGGAACCGCGACTGTGCGACCGTTGAGATCGAATACCCGCACCGATGCGATGCCGTCCGAGGGCATCGAGAAACGGATGTAGTTGCCGGTGACCGTAATCTTCCCGGCGCGCGATCGACCCGCCGAAGGCAGCAGCACGGAGGTGGTCTGTCGGGTGGCTTTGAGTTCCATCGGCTGCGCTCCCGTGGAGTACACCTCGTCCCCGGCAACGGCGAACGAAGCAGTGTCTACTTCCACCGGACCTTCCAAAGGCGTGAAAACGAGAGTAACGAGAGAGGCGGAGCCGCTCCCGGAATCGACGACGCCCTGAAAACCCGCGACTGAAACGGTTCCGTTCCCTGCGACCGCCGCCGGCGTGATAGAAAACGGCCCTTTTTCGGCCGGGAGGACGTTTGTAAACGAAACCTTCGACGCGTCATACCGGACGGCGATCTTGTAAGCCCCCGGCACCGCGGAGGCTTCGAGCACCGACAGGTTGACCCAGATCCTTTCCCCCGCGGCGTAATTCTTCGCTGCGGTCGAGAGCATCAGTTCCTGGGCGGAAGAGACGCCCCCCAGACACCACGGCAGCAACAGCGGGACCAAAAAACGTTTCAGCATTTCTCTACTCCTTTTCAGGTGA
>CAZGVZ010000470.1:0-4005 GCA_964529145.1 uncultured Fibrobacteraceae bacterium
ATAAAGATTTATTTTTAGAATGTGCATCTAATTTTGATATCCCTTATGAATATATAGAAAAAGGAGAGAATTATACCAAACTGGAAGGTTTCTTATTCCCTGCTACGTATGTATTTCCTAAAACCTTTACCGAAAACGAAATCATATGGCGAATCCGGGATCGCCATTCCCGGCAGAAGGACCGGTACGGCATGATAGCGGTTATCGGTTTTTACCCAACGATACAGTTCGAGTGAATCGAAGAGACCGTCTCCACTAGATCCCGCGATATCCCTCAAGTAAATGTCAAAGGAAAAGGGGTTGGAAAAATCCGTCCAGCCTCCGGGATAGAGCTGGATTCCGAAAGTGTCGGCCAGGGATGGGACGACCGCTTTCCCGAAGCGTATCGTCCGTTTACCCACAGTCTTGATCCAGGAGAGATCGCCCGGACGAAACGAGAAAAGAGAATCGGCCTCAGCGGAATATTCGATCCATTCACCGTGAGTGGCCGCCCCGGGGAGACGTCGCACGATGCACTCCCTGTTTCTGTCATACCCGCCGAACAAACTTTCTTCCCGGTCTCCCCGGATCCCGGAAACGACCCGGTTCCTCTCGGCAGATCCCGTGACCACCATCGGTGTCCATTCCATGTCCTCTGTCTCGAAATCGTCGCAGTTGTCCTGCTCGCGCACGATCGAGGTTTTCAGGTGCATGGTATCGAAGTTGCGGCCGTCAGATGCAACGATCATGGCGCGCATTCCGGAACAACCGCTTGCCGTCAATGCGGGAAGGTTCACCCGATATCCGTCGTTTTCACGGCTCATGTACAGAGACATGTCTCGAGGTTTTACCTCTCCCGGTCCGGTGAGCAGAGCGACCGAGGGATTTTCGATATTGTCGAGGACCGAGAACCGGTTGACAAGATAATCCTCGGTCCTCAGTACGTACTGCACGTTCATTCGGGTATCCGTACGGGGAGGTGTGGTGTCGATCATGACGATTACGGGCAGGCTAAGATCACGGATAGCGGCGGAAACGGTTCCGTGTACGGTGTCGATCTCCGGCCGTCTGAAATCGACCCGCCAACGGCCGGTGCGCACGTTGTAACGGTAGAATCTCTGATCGGTCGGGCTGAACCCGCGGGGGATTCTTCTGTAGGTGAATTCCAGGCGCACCGGGTTCGCCTGAAGGGTTCCTGCGAGAAATTCGATTCCACCGGCAGTGACGATGAATCCACCCGGAACTTCGGGGCCGTACCAATTCAGGATTGTGTCGTGGTATGGTGCGTCGAGTTTTCCTTCGGGACGTATACTGAGTGAATCGCGGTACAGGCTGGCCTGGTTATCCGATAACGTTACCGGTTCGCCAGACGGGGAGCCGATCGTCAATTTGATCCGGGCCGATTCCGCGGAAGTCGACCAGTGTCCGGTGGAGTTTCTGACGAACAGTGAAAAATAGCATGAGCGCCCGGTCGGCAAGCCGTCAATTGAGCAGCACGAATCTGTTGGAGCGTAGGTCCCCGCACGGATTCCCTTGGTATCGCCAATCGACAGGGGGAAATGAAAATCGCCGCGAACTATCGCGATGCTGTCGATTGTGTCACTGTCTTCGGATTCAGTGCGCCATGAGAGATGGACCGATGCGGGACCGGTTACGGAACCGTCGAGGTGAAAACGGTTTGCCGGTACAATTGCCCCGGCCTGCGGCACCGCCGCCGCAGGCCGGCCTGTCCCGTATTTTATCCCTGTCGCGCCTGTCGTGTCTTCGATAACGGCGATCGAGAATTTTGAGGATTGGAGTTCCGAAAACCGGTAATCATCTCCGTATGCTTTGACCAGAAGATAACAGGAGTCGTTTTCGATGTGCGGAACGAGCCATGAGAGACTGGTGTCACTGCCGTCCGTCTTTCCCGCATATATCCATGCACCGGAAGCGGCTCTGAAGAAAAGCGAGCAGGCTTCGAGGTGCGCCCCTCCGGAAACCGACCACGACACTTTTATAAGGGAATCGGCCGGGAGCACCGGCGAGTTCTGCAGGGAAATGCTTTCGACCCTGAAAATTATGTCGCTGCGAGACGTGTCGATTATCGAAAGCCCGTAATAAGATGCGCCGCTTCCGAGCGCATCGAGATCGAACCGGAGGTAGGAGGAGGCGAGAGCCCTGTGTTTTCCGTCGATCTGGATGGTTTTTATCCTGAGGGCGTTTTTCGAAGTAGTCGTGATCGACAGGGCGTTCTTCGCATAAATTGTGGTTTTTCCTCCTGCGACACTCCGATCGTTAGTAAAGGTCCCGACGAATACCGAATCGGAAATCGCCGTGAACTGAAGCAGGGTATCTTTATGCAATCTGATAATAAAATGATCGTAGATCCGGTAACCCCGATCCTTAGGCAATACAGGAAAGAAAAAACGGATTTTGTAGGATTTTAGATCTGTCGAGCCGGTGATGGAGTTGATCCATGAAACATCTGAAAATCGGGAGGAAAACTGCTCGATGGAATCCGGTTTGTCGTCCGAAACCCCAAGGGTTACTCCTGTAGAGATGCCGGAGACGAGGTCTTTCCACCACGAGTCGCCCGAAAACATCCTGAAGGATGCATTCCTGCTCTCCGCCTGTCCTTCATCCCCGATAGTCGCGAGTCCGTAATATCCTGCAGCGGCCGAATCGTCTGCGGCACGCGTCCAAAAAAAAGAATAGAAGGAGTCGTCGCGTCCGATGTCCAGGCCGAAGGAGTCCGGTGGTAGAACCATCAAATGGGAAACAATTGTCAAAAAAAGGCAATAGGAAGGCAGGAAGGCTGATTTATTTTTGTCAGTCATCATCATGGTGCTGGAAGTCCGGTCTAATTATTTTTTGTCACATTCCATCTTATCTATTCGAAAGTATACATCCGGTTTCCAGCGAAGGCAAGAGAGCGCAAACCCGCCTGGCGTGTGCTTTCGCGGTCTGGATGGGTGAATTGTCTTTAAAGAAAACAAGATATGTTATGAGATGTAAATATAAATTTTTGATGCGGTTCGAACGGGGACGGCGGGTGTGCGGGACGTGTGGAGTGCTGTCATCGGCCTCGGGGATATCATCTGCCCGTGGTACGTGTCGGTTTTTACGGTGCATGTGTCCGGAGCTCTGAAGCCGCTCAAGCCTGAGGGAGACCACAAGAACGAAATGGGGTATCTGTATTCCGGAAAAGGTTCTATCCGGCTCGATGTATCCCGGCCGGCTTCGTCTGTGCCGGTTACCTGCTGCAGATGCGGAGATCTTTTTCTCAAGATCATCTTTGAATTCCTTTTTGATTACTCACTGTGTTGTAAGGCATCTGCAAAAAAATCCTTCCGGGAGATCCATTACCTGCCTCGGTAAGAGAGGACAATGTTCTGGTATCCACGTTTTTAGTTATGGCTCAATTTAGAGGAGCCCACAATCAGGCATCAGAATTGCGAATCTTAGCCATAATGCAGTATTTTATTTACGTTCTAGCAATCAGGTTTGGCTAATCTGCCTCGAAAGGGATCGGTATTCGATGTGCGGCATCGCCGGATTCTATCGCCTTGGTGGTCACCACCGGCACCTCTCCACACTCACCGGTATGTTGTCGGTGATCAGGCACCGCGGACCGGATGCGGCCGGTGTGTATATCGACGATAACGTTGCGCTCGGACATGCCCGGTTGAGTATCATCGACCTCGCCGGAGGCGATCAGCCGATTTCCAACGAGGACGGAACGGTCTGGGTCAGTTACAACGGAGAGATCTATAACTACCCCGAACTTCGGGAAAGCCTTGAGAAAAGGGGGCACAGGTTCTCCACTACCACCGACACCGAAGTTCTTGTGCATCTATATGAAGAATCGGGAGCCGACTTTTTACCGCAACTCAACGGCCAGTGGTCGTTTGCGCTTTGGGACAGTGTCCGGGAAAGACTCTTCTTCTCCCGCGACCGCGTGGGGGTTCGTCCTTTTTTCTATACGGTGATGGAGGGAACGTTCGTATTTGCCTCCGAAATCAAATCGATTTTCACGTTTCCCGG
>CAZGVZ010000471.1:0-3411 GCA_964529145.1 uncultured Fibrobacteraceae bacterium
ATGCAGAACCTTTTTCGTGCGAAAATCATCGATGCAAGAATCCCCGAGGATTTTTTCGGCGTCACCACGCCAAGGGAGTTTTCGGAAAAAGATGGTCATATCGCGGGGGCCGTCAACCTTCCTACGCCGTGGGTATTCACAGCAGATGGACTGTACAAGGACCGGGAAACGCTCGCGGCAATGGCTCGCGGTGTTGTCGGTTTCCCGGGCTTCAGGAGGAATGTCGTTTACTGCGGAGTGGGCGGGTTCGCGGCGACATGGTGGTACCTGATGTCTGAGGTGCTAGGGTATCCGAATACGAGTCTCTATGACGGTTCAATCCAGGAGTGGACGCTCGATCAGTACGCTCCGGTGCAGAAATACATGTGGTGACTGGTGGCCTGCCCGTCGGGTCGGGAAGTCTCTGTTCCGCAGGCCTCCTCTCCGGAACAGAGACTTCTTTTGTCTGCCGGCATACGGAAATTCGGCGAAACTGGATTTGAGCCTTGATTTTAAACCTGTGCGCTTCGGTCGATGCGTCTGAAAGTTTCTTCGCGATCCCTTTTTATATCGTCCCATTTTAAGGCATGCGGGAGCGCATTCGCGTTTTCTGCCTGTTGCATGGCTCATCTCCCCTCGCGGTAATGCCCTGATATGGCAAATTGTCGTGTTCCTTGTGGATGTATGCTTCGCCGTCTTTCCGCGATCGGAACCCGCTCCGGAGAGTGCGGGCGATTGAGCGCTTGCCAAAAAACGGATCTCGGTCCATAAACGGCCGCAAAGATCGAGATCGCCACTTTTCCGCACCTGTCTGAATCACGGACCTCTCCTGTTGATGTGCGGCAAGGGAGAAAGTATTTTCTATCGAGTCAGCGTTATATGCAAAGAGTAATCAATCCGACTTTCGAAACCAGATCGATACTTTGATGCGGGTCTCATTCTGCACATATTGGATCCCTGGAAATTTTCAGGGCATGGCGGAAACAGCCGGCCGGGAAGGCTTATCCGCTCGGGTTTTTCTTGAGCAGGGGTCATGGTGCGCATGAAAGTCGGAACCCAGAAGTATTCAAGAGTAAAGATCGAAGGTCTTCCGGACACCATCGTCGTCCCAGTCACCACGGATAAACCTTCCATACCCGAAAAAATGTTCAAGCGCTGGCAGGATCTGGTGGATCTAGTCGCAAGAACATTGAAGGTTCCCTCGGGCCAGATTACCCGTTTCACAGAAAAGACGCTGGAGATCTTCGCGGCAAGTCAGAACACGGGAAACCCCTTCAGGAACGGTGATGCCGCATCGCTGGGCGGAGGGATGTTTTGCGAAACGGTCGTCGGGCGAAAACAGATCATGGCGGTCTCCGATATCCGCACCTCCGAATTTTGGAAAGACAATCCCTTCGCCGGCAGCGGTCTGTTATCGTATATCGGTATTCCGATAGAATGGGAGGACGGGGAAGTCTTCGGGACGTTCTGTCTCCTCGACGACAAGGCGAACTCTTTTTCGGATGTTTATTTCCAGTTCATTCGTCAATTCAAGGACATCATCGAGGCGGATCTTCACTATCTGCTGACCCAGGAAGAACTCAAGAGGAGGGTTACCGTACAGGAACTCGAAATCCGCGAATCACACCACAGGATCAACAACCATTTCTCGATGCTCATCGGATACATTCAGCTTCAAGTTGCCGAACGCGAATCCGACCGTGATCTGTGCGACGTGCTTATGGATATCCGCAACAGGATACGTTCGATCTCCCTGATTCACGACAAACTCTGCATCTCCTCCGAACAGACCCTGCCGATGCTCGACGTGTATATCACCCAGCTGTGCGAACATATCATCGCGGATGTAGCCAGCTTCAAGATTGCGCTCGAATGCGCGATAGACCCACTGACTACGCCGGTCGAGTTCACTGTTGCCCTGGGCCTGATCGTAGCGGAACTGGTGACAAATTCGGTGAAATACGCTTTTCCCGGGATCGCGAAACCCGCTATCACGATCCGTATCCGCCGGACCACAGAGGATGTCATCAAACTCGAATATTTCGACAACGGGATCGGTTTTCCCGAGGGATTCGACATTTCGGAAAAGAAAACCCTCGGCCTGACGCTCGTGCGACTGCAGGTGGAACAGTTGCATGGTGATATCACCGTGGAAAACAGACAGGGAGTTCATTTCACGATAATGCTCAAATGTTGAGGGGCCGCAAGGAACGGGCCTGGCGACCGGCTGCGACATACAAGTCGAATCCGGGTCGCGACCCCGGTGGAGTTTTTCCGGCAGGCCTCGGGGAGTAAGCAGGCGTATTCCGTTTTCGTTTACATTTCAATGGGTATCGGCATCATGGCTCCCCGGGTACATTGTGCCTGATTGCCGATTTTTCGCCGAATCGATCGGCCAGCGATGCGGTGAAGGTCCGCGATCCTATAGGCAACGTTTGCCGTTTATCGGCATAAAAAGGTATAATGTAATTTTGTGCCGTGAGAATCCACCACTGAAACTATCCTTAGCCCGGCCGGACCATGGTTGCGGTCAACGCTTTTGAACTCCGCGGTGCTCAAGAGGTTTTCCGCATCGTGTGCCGTCCATGTACGGATCGATTTCCCATCCAGGGAGTGGGAAACTACAGTAAGGGGTCCTCGAAGGAGCGAAAGACCCTTTACACGGGCGGCCCTGCGGGCGATACTGTGGGATGGCCCGGCGGGATAGCCCCAGAATTCCACCTCCGCCGTATTGAGGTAGCCCCCGCTGCCGTTGTATCGGACATACCGGACCGGTCTTGTATCAGGAACCGACGAAGCGGTGAAGGTTTCTTCCGGAGGTGCGGAGGGAATCGTGTATACCTTTTCCCAAACGGCACCGTCCGTGGAAACCTCGAACGATTTGCCGATCATACGGTCGGAGTAGCCGTTTCTGGGATAATACCTGAATCCTGTGATGATCGCCTGTGTACCGTCACCCAGATCGTAACCGACCCACACGGGATCTCCCGTGCAGTCGGCGAAGGTAGAAGTGCTGCCATCGACCGCGCTTTCGAAGGTGACGTCGGCGTTGCCGTTGTATGGGCTCCCTTTTCCGATCACGGTTCCCTCAAGTTTAATGCTTTCTATCCGCACGGTAAAGGTGACGGTCGCGGCAGCCAGGGTATTGGCCGGATCGGCCCGGTCTTTTACGTCATGTACCGTGAGTTCGTGTCGATCACCGAGTTCGACTCCCGAAACGGTTAACAGAACCGTTCTTTCATCTTTGAGCAGAGTCGCCATGGAAATGTCGACCCCGGGAGAGGAAAAGGTGTAACTGGAGATTCTTTCCGCTCCGGATTTTTCGACCCTTTCGGAGAAAAGTACCGTGACGGTGCCATTGGTGGTACCGGTGACGGATACCACTTTCGGCGGAGTGATGTCTTTCCCCGGAGTGTAATGGCGAATGTAATC
>CAZGVZ010000471.1:3421-4003 GCA_964529145.1 uncultured Fibrobacteraceae bacterium
ATCTACATAGTATTTGACCGGGAACGCGGTACCCGAAGGGTCGCCTCCATTGTTGCCGCCGATCGCCTGATTGACGAGCATATAACCCGGACGACGGAACGGATTCTCCCCGTTGGGCCCGGTTCCGTCCGCGTCGGCCATGTTAAAATGATTCATAAGGGTGCTGTCGAGCCAGAGGTCGATTTTGAGCGAATCCCATACCCAGGTCCAGACGTGGAATTCTTCCGCCCATGCGCTTCCGCCGAGTGAAGAGACCTGCCTGGTCTGCGAATACCACTTCTGATTGCCGTCCATGACATTGAACAGTGCCTTACCCTGGTAAAATTCCATCATGTCGATCTCACCACCCTTTGGCCATCCCCCGCTGTTGGGCAGCCACCACCATGCGGGCCAGCTACCTTGACGTATATCGATTTTGGCCCTCATCTGGAAAAGGCCGTATCGTATCGACGCCTTCCCCATGGTCCTCAGGCTTGCGGAAGTATAGTCGCAGTCTCCCATGGCTTCTTTTCGCGCTTCGATGACCAGAAGCCCGTTTTCGACCCGCGCATTCTCAAGACGCGACCTGGTATAATACTGAAG
>CAZGVZ010000472.1:0-4000 GCA_964529145.1 uncultured Fibrobacteraceae bacterium
CGCGGCAGACGCTCAGGGGGGACACCGTGACGCTATCCTTTGACTATCTGACGTCCGGGAAATCGCACGAGATATCGCTCGATGTCTACGGATCGATAATGGGAGAGAGAATGCGGCTCTACACGGGGGATACGGTCGTCATGGTGAGTCCGGGCGCCGACGCCGACTACGTGGTGGTGCTCTCGTACGTTGGTCCGGTGATCCTGAACGGCGCGGCGACCATGATCGTGACTCTCGGCAGGACGGGCACCACGACCGTAAACGGCGTTCTGGTGAAAGGGGACACGATCTACGTGGACTCCTCGGCTTCGGACAACGGCACCGGGATAAGCTGGGAGCACGCATTCGGGGATCTGCAGGACGCGCTGGAGGCGGCCTGTTTCGGATCGGTACTCCTCATCGCGCGGGGGACCTATGTTCCAGACACCGCAGACCGGGAGGTCTCCTTCTTGTTGAAGAATGGTGTGAAGCTCTACGGAGGGTTCCCTTCGGGAGGAGGAGCGAGGGATATGGCCCTGTACCCGGAGACGGTCCTGAGCGGCGAGATCCAGGGTGATGGGGACTCGACGAACAACTCTCTCTCGGTGGTCAGGGCGGAGGGCGTCGACGAGTCATGCGTCATGGATGGTGTGACGATCACGAGAGGATACAGCAGGAGAGCCGGAGGAGGAATGATCCTCAAGAACGGTTCGCCGATCATTGCCAACTGCCGGTTTTCCTGGAATATCGCACGAATAGATCCCCAACCTGAAGATACTGAGATTTTCCCACCCCCTTCCAAAGGTGGCGCCCTATACATGGAGAACAGTTCCCCGGAAATCAGGAATTGTGTTTTTCACCGTAATAACTCCGACGATATATTGATGTATTGGAGCGGGTATGGTTATGGCGAAAATGGATATGGAGGGGCAATTTATTCTTCGGGAGGCAGCCCCGAATTAATCGGTTGTCTTTTTACTGAAAATTGTTGTTTTAATTATATATGCTATGGCGGAGCTGTTTACATGTCGAATGGTTTGATAACCAACTGCACTTTCTCCAATAACGAGAGCAACGGAGGCAATGGCGACGGTTTAGGCGGCGCGGTGGTCATGTCAAGCGGTACGATTGAAAATTGCAGGTTTATTGAAAACACGGCTGGAGGCGCCAATAACGGCGCTTGCGGTGCGGTCAATCTGGGCCGGGGTTCCATTTCACGGTGTCTCTTTCTGGAAAATTCAGCCTGGGGGAATGATGGATATTGCGGGGCTGTCATGATCGGTGAGGGTATTCTTGTCGATTGTGTGTTTTCAAGAAACAGAAGTAATGGAATCCCTAACAATAGCAAATCCGGAGCGCTGTTTATGCATGACGGCAAGTGCACCGGGTGCACCTTCACCGGCCTAATCACTCAAGGCGGGGCTGTACATATGGAAGCCGGTGACCTGATAAATTGCACTTTTTCCGGAAACCGGAGTGGAAGCGAATTTTCAAGCTTTGGAGGCGCGGTTTCTGCCGGTGAGGGAAGAATCATCAATTGCACTTTCAACGGTAACAGGAGTACGGTTGAATCCACGGGTGATATTGAAACCTGCGGAGGCGCGGTGGCATTTCTCGACAGTACCGGCCTGCACCAATTGTTCAACTGTATCCTGTGGGGCGACAGCGCCGAAACAGGACCGGAGCTTTACGGTTTAGTTACTTCCATAAAGAACTGCGTGATCCAGGGGGGTTACACGGGACCCGGGATCGTCGATTCGATCATCACCGGCGATCCTCTTCTTGGAACGCTCGCCGACAATGGAGGGCCCGTGCCGACCATCGCAATCGCGGCGGAAAGCCCTGCGAGGGACCATGGTACCTTCAACGTGCCTGCAGGGATCGACATCTCGGCCGACGCACGCGGTTTTCCGCGCAGTGACCGAAAACCCGACATCGGGGCGTTCGAGGTGCAGTGAGGCGCTGTTCACCGTTCGTGGTTTGACTGAATGATCGCTCCGGCACTCGCAGGTCGCAGGGGTGCCGGGGCCATGTGTATACGGTCCGCGATGATACTGCCCTTATTAATACCTGAATCGGACGAATCATACGGAGTTCGACGCCGGCCTCTCCACTACCTTCCATATCGGTTATCCTCTCTTCCCTGACAGACAGGTATTGTCGATGCTTTTTCCGAAATGGACATGGTGGGACTTCGCCGGACAGTCACACAGTCCACACGATATGTTCCGGACTGGAACTGCCCTACGATGTTATTGCACACGGCGGATCGAGGATAGCACCCTGGCGTCGAAGCTCCTTCTGAACCTCGGACGCTTTGACTGCTTCGATCGGCACTCCGATCCCGGAGGCCAGCGCTGCGGTCACACCGGCAGCATGCCCGGTGGCGAACGCGACGGGTATGACCCGATATGAGGAATGTGCGGTATGGCTTCCCGAGATGCATCGCCCCGCCACTGCCATACGGCTCAATCCTGCAGGAATGAGCGACCGCAACGGAATCTGGTAAGCGGTCCCGTGCGGAATATTCTTTACCACCGTACCCTTGCCCGCGGGATTATGTATGTCGATCGGATAAGCACCGAGCGCGATGACATCCTCGAAGGGTCTCGCGTTGAAAAGGTCCTCTTCGGTAAGGGTGTAAAGTCCCTGTATCCTTCGTGTTTCGCGTATGCATACCTGCGGACCGCTCTGAATGATCCGCGCATTTTCGAAACCCGGCAGGTATTTTCTCATGAAGTCCAGGATTGTTTCCATTTGTCTGCGGCCTTCATACTCCGCAGCGGTCAGATCGAATGCATCCGTTCCGTCCACCGAATTTATCCTGGTACTGTTGACGAACACTTCGTTATCATAAGGGCTCCCGAAAAAAAGTATGTTTTCTTTCGGAAAAACGAAACCTTCCCGTTCCTCGGCCAGCCGCATGAGCGGGCCGAGCCCCTCGACCCCGTTCCATTCATCGGGATGCGATTCCACATATTTTCCGAATTCCCTGAGTGAAAGGTTCCCGAGCCTGAAATAAAGTGTCGCCGGCTGCATTAAACCATCCTCACGACCCTTGTCGAACCCGGCTCCAGCCGCGACTGCGACATCGCCGTCACCTGTGCAGTCGCACACCGACGCGGCCTCGATCGCGATATAGCCCGATTTGGTGGTGAAAAACACCGTCCAGCCATCCCGTTCTCTCCGTATTCCCGCGGCATACGCATGAAGGAGCACTTTCACACCAGCGTTGTCAACCAGCTTCATCGCGGCGATCTTGTAGATTTCAGGATCGAAGGGTACCGTATATCCGGTTGCCGGAAGGGGACCGAGGCATCCCGATTTTTCCAGAAGAATGTCCAGAAAGCTCCGCAGGACTCCTGCGATGACCGGCTTTCCCTCTCCATGGTCCCGTGGAAAGAGAAGAGGTTTGACTATTTGTGTCACCGGGGGTCCATGAGTGAGAAACGACGACATAGGATTTACAAGTGCTGCAGTTGCGCTTCCCCCCAGAAAACCGTAACGTTCGACAAGAACTACCCCGGCGCCAGCCTGCGCCGCCCCTGCCGCCGCACCCATTCCTGCAGGCCCGCCGCCGACCACCAGCACATCGACCGCGCCTACCTTTTTCGCGCATCCTCCCTGAAATTCGATCGTTTCGAATCGTGATGGTTTATCCAGTGCCGGCATGGCCTTTTATCTTCCTCACACGTTTTAAGCGCGGGGTAAACCCGCTCAGAGCAAGCCACCGTCTACGGCGTGACAGGTTGACACCAAATATCATGCAATCGCCATGCCGCATCGAGGAAATGTGTAATGCCATAGCGGCGACTTTCCAGGACCTCCTGACATTTTTCAACCGGCAGGTATGATATTTGCTAATTTACGCCGGAAGATTTCGAAAGCGAAGGCAAAAAAGTTTCATCCGGTCCTGCCCCAACCGGAATTCACATGATTTCACGATAATCGAATTCAGTTCAAACACGGAGCAAAAAGCATGGCCAAGGACAAAGTCCGGATCGGCATCGCAGGATCATAC
>CAZGVZ010000473.1:0-3995 GCA_964529145.1 uncultured Fibrobacteraceae bacterium
AAGCGTAAGGAGTCCAGTGCTTTGCACTGTTTCCATTGTACCGCTTGGCCCGCTCCAGCCAGACCACGGCATTTAGCCGTGGTAGTTGACTCGCTCTTTTGCCCCCTTGCCGCTCGCCAGCTGCAAGCTGTCTGTAGTTTGCGCCCTCTTCACTTCGCTTCGGGAATTAAATAACTGCGCTCTCCATATTGTAGTTCCAGAAAGGGGAACTCGATCTATCCACACTCCTCTCATTTCCGGGCACAATCTTTTTTCGGTATGAGAGTGGCCTGTTTTTTGATACGCCTCAACAGAAGAGGACCCGGACCGGAAGATATGGACGACCGGTTCCATATCCGGGGTTTTATAATTGACAGCACAGATACCGGAAGAACTGAATGTCGATGGTGAAAGCATTTTCATACCTCTGTCCGCGCCTTCGGCACCTTCACCGTTAACGGGAAAGTCTCCGGATAGAGGAAAAACGAATGAAGGAAATGATCATTCGCTGTGCGCACCCGGATGTGAGTCGATTCATGTCAGCTGCGGCAGACGGAATGACCTTCCGGGTTGAGGAGTAGCGGATGAGGGCGACTTTTGGACATGCGAACGTACATATCGGATGCTCTGGTTTCTCGTATCCGCATTGGAAAGGACCGTTTTACCCTGCCGATATACCGAAAAGCGAATGGCTCCGGTTTTACTGCACACATTTCGATACAGTGGAGATAAACGCATCCTTTTATCGCTTTCCTCAGGCCTCGATGCTTGCAGCGTGGAAGCGCACTGTTGAATCGGTCAACCGGGGTTTCCTGTTCACCCTGAAAGGCAACCGTACCGTGACTCATCTGCGCAGGATAAGGATGTCGGAGGAATTGAGGAGTACCGTAGAACGGTTTTACGAACTGTTCGACACCCTCGTGGAGAACAGGGCGTGTGTGCTTTGGCAGATGCATCCCCGCATGAAGTTCGACACAGGCAACCGGGAAAGGATAGGTCAGTTTTGTGCATTCATCGCGGGTATTCCAGATCTGCATGCAATCGAATTCCGTGACACAAGCTGGTGGAACGGGGAAACATTCGAACTTCTGAGAAAACACGACATCGCTTTCTGCATCGAGTCGGGACTCGGACTTCCCGAAGATCCGGTGATCACCGCCGGACATGCATATTTCCGGTTTCATGGCCCGTCCAATGCCTATTCATCCGAGTATTCGGAAACGGAACTCCGTTCCTGGGCCGATGTGATAGTTCGAAGCGCAAAAACCTGCCGCAACGTTTTCTGCTATTTCAACAACGACGTGCACGGGTACGCGGTATCCAACGCGGGAAGACTCAGGGAGATGGTGGGGTGAAAAGTGCGGTATCTTGACCCCGTGAGAACGTGTATCGGTTCCGTTATCGACTGTGCAGATCTCCGGAATTCGAACGGGAGAGCGAACCATCCCGCGAAACGAGAGCAGGCTATCGCCTGCTGAGACACACCATTCCCGTGTCGGTCACGTTGACGCACTTCGCTTTCAGGTCGGCCGGAGTGACGAAAAGGGCCTGCTGTCCCGCCACCAGCACCATGGCGTCATATGAATCGGCGGACGTCCAGGGTGAGACGAGAACGGCACAAAACCTGGATGCTGCATCGGTCAACTCTGCCCCGATCGCCGGCTGATTGACCCTTTCACCACCGGTTGTAGGTTCACTTTCGAGCTCCGGGATCAGTTTTTCCAATATTTCGTCATAACCGAGTCTGACCGGCCCGGGTGCAATCGCAGCCGGCCTGATTTTCTCATTCTCTACGCCTGCGATGATATGGCGCAGCAGCGTATCCGCTCCCCGGGCTTTATCCGCCGCGGCCTGCAGGTTTCCTTTTCTGACGATGAGATGGTAGGGATCGGGCGCATCCTCGTAACACTGGAATACAAACTGTGAACAGATCATGGGGTGCTTGCCGGGGTAGAGATGCCCGTTGATGAAGTCAGCCAGTTCCGCTGTGACCTTCCGCAGAAACGCGGTGACGAGTTCCTCCTGCAAACTTGTCGGAACGAATTTTTTATAAAGGAGCAGCAGGCCGAGCAGCACGAGATTCGGCATGGAGTAGGGATTGTCCTCGAGAAGGTATGCCGACGCTGCATCCACGACCGGCTTCATGGAGAGAGTATTGTCCGCAAGGCGTCTGACATAGATCTGGTAGCCGTCCGGGCAGTCCTCCACGACATGTGTTTTCATACCCACGAGCCCTTCGTCGGCGATGAGGCTTCTTCCGTAATACAGCGCCGCGTGACTTACGTCCGAATTGGTGAGCACCATGATTGCTTTTGATATCCAGTCGCTGTTGTCTCCCTTGAATACCAGTATATCTCCCTGGTTCAGGTCTTCGAGAAGTAAAGGCCGTTCCATTGGTTCCCCTTGTTGAGTGAGCATATCCTTCCGGCTGGTCTCTAGTTCCGTGAATTACTGATGAGATAAAAGTATCATATGGGGAAGAGGATGACTATTGCCCGAATGGGCTACACCGGGAACAACCGGGGAATGCCGGGACGGAGGATAGTACCTTTCCACCCTTCTAATGAGGATTTCAACCCATTTCAGTGATCGACACGCCCGCCATTTTGAGGCCCTCGAAAAAAAGGGTCCGGTGCTTGGGGTGAATGGAGCCCAGAATGGTTCGAATAGGGGAAAAGTCGAAATCGGGTATGAGATCACGGGCTTGTCTGAACGTCTCGGCCGCCATCTGTTTCATGTCCATCCGGGCGTACGCGGAGATCTGGATCGCCACCGCGAGCTGGTTGCAGTATCCATAATCGGAACAGTTCCGGGCCGACCGGATTGCTTCCTCATACCGGCCCGCGACGAACTGGAGCAGCGCGATACCGGCGGAGCTCACCCCTGCCGACGGAGACATCGGGCTGAGCGCCAGGGCTGTGTTCAGGCACGAGATTCCTTCGTCGATTCGATCGACAAGGGCCATGAGCTGGCCAAGAAACAGATATCCCTGTACCAGACAAGGGTTAAGATCCAGGGTGGTCCTGAGGTGGTGTATAGCCTGTTCGATCTCACCGGCGGTCACTTTCGCAATGGCGAGCGCGAAATAGGAGGAGGGATCGTTTCTTCCGTATTTGAGGCACAGTGCGGCGCATTCATGTATGATGCCGACGCATGTGCCGGGTTCTTCGCTCCAGTTCTCGAGCAGAAACATATAGTGCGCGAGTGCGCGTCCGAACAACGCGGGTATACATGACCGTTTTTTCGATAATGCACGGGCGAACAGGAAGTCCGCTTTTTCGACCGATTTACGGTCTCTTTGCCCGATAAGGTGAAGCCCCTGCATCGTATCGTTCCAACAACCCCTCTTTTTTGGATCGTTGTCGGAGTGTTTAGCGCTTTCGAGACTGACGATTTCGGGCGCCGCAACCGCTGCGATTTTCCTGCCCAGATCCGCGTTTCCGCTCAAGAAAACGGATTCCCCGGTCTCGAAATGCCGGGCCCACAACACCTTTTCGTCATTCAGGGTCGAGACCCTCACTGGGATGCGCAGTTTTCCCCTCCCTCCTGGAGTGACGATTCCGGTGATCACATGTACCCTGCGGGAAAGGAACGCCTCATTATCGGGAGTACTTCCGGCACCGCCGGGAACGGTGGAGAGCGGAAACACCTCGAACCATCGAAAGAGCGAAAGATTTGTCGCCACGTCGAACGAAAGCGCGCCAGTAGCGGCGGCCACCAGGGGATTTGTGAGATTGCAGTCAAATTTCACCACCACCACTATGGGTTTTCCGTCTTCATGCCTTTCGGTCAGTTTCCACGCCGTCCCCGAGGAACGCCGACCCCTGTTGATGAAAAGTGCGTTGAAAATCCCGGCCGCCTCGGCCCGGTTACTGACGTTGATTTTCCGATAGATCGCGATGGTGTGGGCCTTGACCGTGTTGGGGGATATGTTGACGAATCTGCCTATTTCCTTGTTCGTGTATCCCAACGTGATATACCGCAGTATCTCGGATTGCCTTTCGGTGAGTGTTTCT
>CAZGVZ010000474.1:0-3992 GCA_964529145.1 uncultured Fibrobacteraceae bacterium
CTCCGGTTTATACTCCTACGAAACCAGTTCGTTGTTCCGGTCGATGGCGAAAAGATACTGGATGAGATCATTGCTGCCGATGCTCGCGAAATCGACCTGGGAAAAGATCTCCTCCGCCTCGAGAAACGCGCTCGGCACCTCGAACATCGCCCCGAACTGTATCCGGTCCCCGCCTATGCCCGCTTCCGCGATGCTCCGTTTCGCGAGTTCCAGCAGTGTCCGCAACTGTTCCGAATCGATCACCATAGGAAAGAGTATCTTTACAGGGGCAATGCGGCTCACCCGTGCCAGCGCACGAACCTGGGTCACGAGGATGTGCTGATTGCCGAGGAGGAATCGGGAACCGCGCCACCCCAGATAGGGATTCTCCTCTTTTTTGATATGGAGAAACGAGAGGGGTTTGTCACCCCCTGCATCGAGCATCCGGAATGTCACCTCCTTACCCTGTATGGTTTCGACGATTTTCCTGTAATATGCGAATTGCTCCTCTTCATCCAGAAGGCGGTCTTCCTTGATGAACAGGATTTCCGTACGGAACAGCCCGATGCCGTCGGCTCCCACCTGCGCGGCCAGTTTAACGTCCTCCATGGTGCTCGCGTTGGCGAGGAGAGTCATTCCGGGCGGGGTTCCCAGCATGCACACATCCTCGGATCTCACCGGTTCGACCGGGAAAATGGAGGCTACCGTCTCCGAATCGGGGTTGATGTACACCTCCCCGCTGTCGCCGTTGATAGCGATCTTGTCCCCGCACCGTGCGATTTCCATGATGCCGTGAACACCCGTGACCGCGGTGACCCCAAGCGACCTGGCGATGATCGCGGCATGCGACGTGATCCCGCCGTGTTCGGTGACGATGCCGAGTACACGATCCAGGTTGAGATTCGTGATCATTGCGGCTGTGAGTTCATGGGCAACGATGACCCTGTTTTCACCGTGCCTGCAATGGGCCTGCCCCTCGCAAAGCAGACCACCTCTGGTCGCTGTAATACGGTCCAGGATGCGCCGCCGCACCTCTCCGATATCTGATGCCCGGTCCCTGAGGTATTCGTTATCGAGAGAGGCGAAACGGTCCTCGTAACTCTTGAGTACCTCCGAAATCGCCCACTCCACGTTTTTCCGATCGTTCATGATCCTATACTTGACCGATTCAACGACCTTGGAGTCGTTCATGATATGCTTCTGGGTAATGAAGATTTCGCTCTCGGCTTTTCCGATCGAATCCTCGACCTGCAGGGCGATCGTCTCCAGCTCATCGGAACAGATCTGCAGCGCCTCCTCGAATCTCACCAGTTCCCCAGCGATCTGCGCATCGTCGGAGAGGGAGTATTCCTTGACCGCCTTGTGCAGTTCGGCCGAATACAGACAAATGGAACCCACGATCCTTCCAGGATTGATCGAAATACCCTTGAATCCTGTCATTTTCCCGATGACCCTGCTTCGCCGCTCTTTCATGCCGCATCCTTCCTGTAAAGAACCATCCCGTCCCGGCAGAGTGAAAAATCGAACCGGACCGGGTCCAATGGATCGATCCCGCGAAGAAAGGCGGTCACCTCCTCGGCCATGCGCCAATCGGCGGTTTTTCTCCTCGAAATCCCGAGCCTGCGCGCGATGCCCGCGACATGGGTGTCGAGAGGCATGATGAGCTGAGCGGGCTTGAGCCGGTGCCACACTCCCCTGTCGATGCCGTCATCCGGTCGGATCATCCACCTCAGGTACATATTGAACCGCTTGCATGCTCCGCCTCCCGCGGGTGAGGGGACGAGGAAGGAGAAGCTCTTCGAAGGCGGTCCGCCGCCGATCGCCTCAGCCACCTTTTTTACCGTATCGCTGAAAAATGTGATGGCTCCTTTCATTGGGGAATTACCGGGACGGAGCCCTTTTGCGAAACACGACTCGATTGAACCGAACGAATCCAGCACTCCCCTGAGCGAATGAAGAAAAAGCGCCAGGTCGGCACCGCTGTTGAAACGATGTCTGAATCCCTGCAAAATCCGGATTTTATTCGCCAGATCGGTATCACGGATGAAACGAAAGGGTTGGGATTCCATCCTTTCGAAAAGTGCCCTGATATTCCGTATCACGATTTCGACCCGCCCGTAGGAGAGCACGGCCGCGACAAGGGCGGCAAGTTCGAGTTCACCAGGGTCGGTAAACTGCCGGATCGTGACGAGCGGATCGATTCCTATAAACTCCGGCCGGTGGTAACGGTCGTAGATTTCAAGGATCCTCCCGGCTTTCTTACTCGACGAAAAATCTCGCATAGATCCGTCCATCAGAAACCCTTTTCAAAAATACGGGAACGAGGTTATTTTAGATTTGATCAATTCAACCTCAACCGTAAACATCACTTTCGTTCTTTAACCGTGAGGCATCCACGGTGTATATTCACCGTTTCCTTTACACGGTCTGCTTCGCGGAAGCAGGATTGCGGGTTCGTGGTTTTCGGGCGTATCGCAAGGACGGAATGCCCTTAGCGAATTAATCCCGGTCCGTTCGGCCCCGCTCTGAATTCATCTTCGATGAATTGTTCGATTAAAGTTAAATTTAATTGAAAATATAGCTTTGTGTTTTGAAATACTTTAGAAATATAAACCTATAGGAATCTCTCGCTTTCAGTTTTATCGTGGCCCTGGTGTAAGGACAGTGGTCCTCAACAAATTTGAACATACGGTTTCGTGATAGATCACCTGAGAAAGGCTTCGGAATGCAGTTCCCGCGGATGCTGAAGCAGAAAAACATGGTTCGGGTGCTTTATGCGCTGATCCCGGTCACACTCGCAGGCATCTACTTCTTCGGATGGTACACGGTTGCGCTGCTCCTGATCTCAGGCCTGTTCGGTTTCGCCACCGAGTGGTTCATGCAATCGTTGAAAAAAGGCAAGGTAAGCTATGCAGTATTCGTGACTGCGGCACTCTACGCCCTCTCGCTCCCCCCCACGACACCTCTCTGGATCGCCGCGGTCGGCATCGTGGTCGCGATCCTGTTCGGAAAAGAGGTGTTCGGGGGGTTCGGAAAGAATGTTTTCAATCCGGCTATCGTCGGCAGGGCCTTCGTGTATGTCTCTTTCCCTATCGAAATGACGGGACGGTTCGTTCCGGCATTCAGTGGATTTCCGGGAGGATTCGGGCAGTGGAGATTCGACAAGCTCTCACAGCTGCCCTCCACACTCCAGGCACACGGCCTCCAGGTACACGATGCGATGACGGCGGCCACACCGATGTGGGCACTACGTGATTTTCATCACACGACCGGACTGATCGATCTCTTCTTCGGAACCATCGGAGGGCCTTACACTTCCGGAAATGCAACCGGCCTCATCGCCGCAGGTTCCATCGGGGAGGTGAGCGCCCTCGCGATTCTGATCGCTTCGGTATTTCTCATCGTCACCAGAACTGCCCAGTGGCGCCTCACCGCGGCAACCCTGCTCGGGGCCGCGGCTTACAATCTTGTCCTTGGAGCCGTCTTCGGAGTAGAAGAGCTGCCCCCGATCGGATTCACCCTGCTTTCCGGCGCGCTGCTCTACGGCGCGGTATTCATGGTCACCGATCCCGTAAGTGCGCCCAAGCTACCTATGTCTCAGTGGATCTACGGTTTTTTTATCGGAATGATGGTCGTTCTTTTCAGATCGAAATCGATTTTCGCAGGAGGCATGGCATTCTCGCTGCTGCTCGGTAACATGATAGCGCCGTCACTGGACCTGTGGATCAAACGGTTCAAGGCGGCCGGACAAAAGGCCAAAACCGCATGAACAGGAATTCACCGCTTTACGTGATCGGTTTCATGGCCTCAGTAAGCATCCTGTGCGGACTCGCCGTTTCATCGATCCAGTACTCGATGAAGGGAACACTGGAAGCCAACGAGGGTATGGCGCGCAACCGGGCCATAGCACGCGCGTTCGGCATCCCCCCACCGAATTCCGCCGAAGGAGTCGAATCGGCGCTCGAGGATGCCCTTCGGGATTCGACATTCCGGGCTGCAGGCCGGGAATGGAA
>CAZGVZ010000475.1:0-3961 GCA_964529145.1 uncultured Fibrobacteraceae bacterium
GCTTTTCATCGGGACCGCGCGGCGCCTGTGGTATTGCGGTCTTTTGTATTGTGCAATTTCCCTTCCGCTCCATTGGTGTTTCGGCCTCTTTCCCTGGACCGGCTTCGTATATGCGTGGGATGCCCTGACCGCGGGCGCGCTCGCCGGATGCGCGGGCGTGGTCGTTTACAGGCTCGTATTGAGGAGACCCGGCATGCTCTCCACTGCGCGGCTTCTCGAACGCCGGAAAGAAGACGCTGTTTCTCATCCTCTCATCTCCATTGCACTGGAAATAGCGGGGGAGGGAGTTCCCCATGAACTCGATGACGAAATATTCCGAAGGGCAGCGGCTCAGATCCCAGCGTTCCGTCAGGCACGACCGGGTGTGCGTGTACGGTGGAAACACCTTGCGGAAGCGGCTTTGTTTCCGGTTGTATTCGCGCTCATGTTGCGGGGACCGTCGCCCGCATCCTACTGGAGTCTTCCCCTGGAATCGCTGCGGGATCATAAGCTCAGGGTTTTTCCGGGTACTATCCGCATTCCGCGCCATGCCGGAGTAACGCTCCGCCTTCAGGTCGCGGGGAGGAGAGCGGCGCCCTCATGCAGGCTGGAACTGAGCGACTTGCGGAACGGCAGTAAAACTGTGCGCCGGCTTCTGTCTGACAGCGGGGGAGCGTTCAGCCTGTTTCTGGACAGCTGCGAGGCAACCACAGTGTACCGGTTCATGTACGGAACTGTTCGATGCGAACCTGAAACGCTGGTCGTGGTGAACCCGCCCGTTATCAACCGGCTGCAGGTTTCACTGATTCCACCCGGGTATTCCGGCCTGCCGGTACAGCGGCTTCCGGAAGGGCAGGGGGATTTCCTGGCGTACGGCGGAACCAGAGCCGGAGTCGAACTCGAGTCGGACAACCTGCGGAGTGCGTCTCTGGTTTACATGGGCGATACGGTCGGGATGGAGCTGAACGGGGCCGCGGCGGGCTGCGAGTTCACCGTGACCGAGAACGGTTCGTACTCGTTCTGCCTGGAAGACACTTTTTCGCAGCGTAGCGATACGCTCGGGTCGTTCTCCGTGGGGGTTCTCACCGACGAATCCCCATCGGTGCGTTTCCTGAAGCCCGCATCCAACAAGGAACTCGAACCCACCCTGACCGAATCCCTCTGGGTCGAGGGGACCGACGATCTGGGAATACGCTCACTGGTTCTTTACTGGTGTAAAAGCGGCGAACGTGCCGGACCGCCCTCCTCGGAAGACCTGTCTCCTCCGCGACCCGTGAAGCTCTGGCACAGGAGATTCGTCTGGGAAATTTCCCGTCTGTCGCTCTATCCTGGAGACACGCTCTTTTACTGGGCTCGCGGCCGTGACACGAAAACCTTCGGAAAGCCACAATTCGCAACCTCGGACACGTTCTGGTTCAGGATTCCTGGTTTCGAGGAGATACATCGCGCCATGGCGTCAAGGGATATCGAAGCCGGAAGAACAATGGAAAATGTGCAAAAGATGCAGGAAGAGCTCGAGAGAAACGTCGAAAAGCTCGACCGGGCCTCCTCCGGCCCTGAGGAATCCGCCTCCTGGGATCAGCGGCAGCTCGCGCAAAAAATCGAACAGATGATGCGACAGCAGGCGGATTCCCTGAGGGAGTCGGTGAAAAGGCTGGAGGAGAACATCGACCGGATGCGCAAGGAAGGCGCAATGGGAGAGGAACTCTTACGCAAGATGGACGAGATCCGGGATGCGGTCAGGGAACTCGTTTCTCTCTATGGCGACAGCCTGCTCTTCCCCCGCGACCGGTCTGGGGAGATTGCCCCGAACGACCTCCGCGAGGCTATTGACAAGCTAAAGGACATGCTCCCGGAACTCGGGGAACGCCTCGACAATACCCTTCGATTTCTGGAGTCGCTCAAGCGGGACCGGGAACTCGCGACGCTCGCCATGCGTGCGGAGAAACTCGCCGCTGAGCAGGCCCGGATGGCCGACGCCGCGGATTCCCGGGCAGCCGAACGGCAAGGAGAAATCCTTGACAGAGTTAAAGAACTCGGAAGGGATGTCGCTGAAAAGACCGGACCAGAAAGCCCGGTTGACCGGGCCGCGCTCGACGCGCTCGACTCGCTCGGGGAATCGATGCGTAGCGGGATGTCTAAAGGAAAAACGCCTTCCGCTGCCGCCATGCGCCGGATGAGCGGGAACCTCGCCGCACTGGCGCAGCGCCTGCGGGAAATGATGAGTTCTCATATGTCGGAGCAGATGGAGGCGTTACGGGCGAAGCTGCTCGATCTCGTGCGCGGCACGCTCGATCTGACCGGCTGGCAGGAGGCTATTCGCGCGACGGTCGATTCAGGAGTGGATTCGCGCAGGGAGCAGGCGATGTCTCAGCAGGCGCTCGGCGAGGCGATCGGCCGCATACGCGCGCAGATGGACAGCCTGACCTTGCTCCCGCCGTCGATTCGCGGGCGGTTACGTGGGGAGATCGACGCGGCGCGCGACGCTTCCGCGGCCGCGGTCCAGGCCGTGGGGACCGGCAATGGGGATTTTGGAATGCGGGTAAGCGAACGGACGCTCAAGCGCTTCGCCGGAGCTCTGCTCGAGACCGTTTCAGCTCTTGACCGCCAGGGTGAGGGAAGCTGCGACGCAGGTACGGCGGGGATGCGTGAGTCGTTGCGAAAGCTTTCGGGCAGGCAGGCGGCGATCAACTCCGCCACTTCCGAGCTCCTGAGGGAACTAATGCAGGGGCGTAAAGGCGGCGGGCAGGAAGGCGGAGAGAAGCCCGGGGGCGAAGGATCGTCCGCACGCAAGGAGGCACAGGAGGCTCAGAAGGCGCTTGCGGAGGAGTTGAGGAGACTGGGGGAAAAATTCGGCGACGCCTCGGGCGAAGCGATGAAGGCTAGGGTCGGGGAGCTGGAAAAGGAAGCTCGCTCGCTCGCTCGCATGCTCGACGAGCCCAGGGAGGAGGTGACCGAACGGCAGGATCGCTTTCTTGCGAGAATGCTGCAGTCGGCGCTCTCGCTCCACCGCGAGGAGGAGGGGAAGGAGGAGCGCAAATCAACGAAAGCCGGAATAGTCTTCACCCCGACAGCGGGGAGGAACCTGTCCGACTCCACGGTGAGCGGAAAAGACGCTTTCCATCTCGTGAGAAAGAGAGCGCTCGAGGAGGGCAATTACCCGATCCGGTACAGATCCTCGATCAACGCGTACTTCGATTCGCTCGGAGTTCTCTATCTCAAATGACCGATGCCGCTCACAACTGCAGGTTGAGCTGCTTCGGGCGGATCTTGGCGTCCATGAGGCTTAGGCTCCGTTCGGGTGCGACGGTCAGGCCGGGAGCGAGTATGATGCCGGTGTTGACTATCTCCTGAATGGCCGACATGCCGAGCGGTTCCGTGAACCAGATCCTCAGGCTGTCGGTGGAAGGCGAACCGGAATTGAGATTGAAACTCGCGCTGCCCGCATGTTGTATCATTCCGTAAAGGGTCGTCTGGTTCCCGAACTGGTAGCTCATGTTGGAACTGGTGCTGGTTACGTAGATCAGTCCGCGGAAGACCTGATTGCTCGCCACTCCCATGTTTTGGAGACATCCGGTTCCGTTGACGATGATCAGGGTGTTGGACGCGCTGGTGCAGTTGTACCACTTCTGGTTTACGGAGATCGTTCTGTTCCCGGTGATCCAGATCGCCTTTCTGGTGAAAGTTCCCCCGTTCATTGCAATGTCGCCGTTCAGCTGAATCACCAGCCATTCATCCTTGAAGAGTGTTCCGGATGATTGATGGCTGATCCACCAGGATTCCACGTTTTCACCCGTGATGCTGCCGGAAGAGACGCTTTGGACCACACCCGTTCCCCACGTAGGCAGGTTCAGGCCAAAGGGGCTTTCGCCGCCCGTGGTCATCCCCAGCCTGGTGGCGACATAGGCCGCGGTGGCCGTCGGTATCGCTGTGACGGAGGCAAAATCCTTGAAGCGGTCGGCAGAGATGGCATTGGTTTTGT
>CAZGVZ010000476.1:0-2435 GCA_964529145.1 uncultured Fibrobacteraceae bacterium
GCGATCAGCTGCAGGATGCTGAGTTCCATTGTGACCCGATTGTATCAGCGCGCTTGCAGCCTCAACGGCGCTGACCGGCCATGCCGTCGATGCTTCCCCGCCCCACCCTCGTGACCACCGGCTCGTCGCCGGTCATGAGCGGTTCTACTCTCTCGAGCGCCTTTTCGACCTGTTTTTCATGGTACCCCAGCGAGATCATAGCGGCGTACACCTCATCGCGCACCGGAGATGCGCCTGAGCCCGCCGGTCCGGTGCGGGATGTTTCTTCAGGAATTCCGGAAGCGGTGCCCAGCTTACCCTTGAGTTCCATGACGAGCCTCTCCGCGGTCTTCGCCCCTACCCCGGGTATTTTTTGAAGCCTTCCGGGATCGCCGCGGTGAACACTGCGGACGAGATCGTCGATCGATACTCCGGAAAGCACGTTCAATGCCACTTTGGGCCCAATCTTTGAGACCCCGATAAGCTGGCGGAACGCCGCCCGTTCCTCCGGGGTGAAAAAACCGAACAGTTTGTGGCCATCCTCCCGAACATGATAATGGATATGCAGAAGGGCTTCGTTTCCGATGGCCGGAAGGCGTTCGTAAGTCGAAAGCGGTATGCTCACGGCGTACCCTACCCCGTGTGCCTCGACCGCGGCGAATCCAACCCTTTTGACCATCACCGTTCCGCGGATATAGTCGATCATCCTTTTTTCCTTTCAGATCCCGCAGGCGGATCATCCCGCCCAGTCCCGGACTTCCGGTTCATCTGCCGCCACTGGGCAGGGAAACGCGGTTCGACTGGAAATCGCACAACGCAACCGCAAGGGCGTCGTACGCATCTGTCTTCGCGTGATGGGCCGGCGGAGACAGCAGCATGCGTATCATGTACGCGACCTGTTCCTTGCCGGCATTGCCGTTTCCGGTAATCGCCTTCTTGATCTGGCGCGGGGAGTATTCCGAGACCGCAGCCCCCACTTTCTTGGCCGCGAGCATCGCCACTCCCCGTGAATGGCCCAGCACCAGAGTCGTATGGATGTTCTTTCCGTAGAACGCCTCTTCTATGCACACCCTGGCCGGGACCAACCGTGACATCTTGCCGTACAGGTGATCGTAGATCGTCTCGAGACGGTCGCAGAGCGGGAGAGTCGGCCTGGTCTCGATCACGCCGGAATCGATCCAGGAAACCGTGCTGTCCCTGCACTGGATAACACCGTAACCTGTCACGGCGGTGCCCGGATCGATGCCGAAGATGATCATTCCGAGTATTTTTCCAGATCTTCATCGGAGATGTCGTAGTTCGCGTACACGTGCTGCGTATCGTCGAGATCGTCCAGCGCTTCCATGAGGCGAATCACTTTAGCCACGTTTTCCCCTTCAACCTTCACGGGATTGTCCGCGACTTTCGACAACTCCGCGGAAGCCGGCTCTATGCCGGCCTTTTCGAGTGCGGCCCGGACCTCCTCGAACATATCGGGAGTCGTGGTGATCTCGAATTCCTCTCCATCGAGTTTCATGTCCTCGGCGCCGGCTTCGAGCACGAGTTCCATAAGCGCGTCTTCGGCCATCCGCTCCTTCGCGACGCGCAGGATTCCCTTGGATTTGAACATCCACGCAACGGAATTGGCCTGGCCGAGGTTACCGCCGTGTTTGGTGAGCGCATGGCGAACCTCTGCGACTGTACGGTTGCGGTTATCGGTCATGCAGTCTATCATAACCGCGATCCCGCCGGGTCCGTACCCCTCGAACGTGACCTCTTCGAAGGAAACGCCTTCGAGCTGGCCGCTTCCCTTGAGAATCGCGGACTCGACATTCTTGTTCGGCATATTGGCGGTACGTGCACTGGCTACCGCCGACCTGAGCCGTGGATTCGAATCGGCATCCCCTCCACCCATCCTGGCCGCGATTGTGATTTCACGGATCAGGCGGTTGAACAGCTTGCCGCGTGCCGCATCTGCCTTGCCTTTCGAGCGCTTGATCGTCGCCCATTTGGAATGACCTGACATGAATAGCTCCTTGAAAAGAATTTTTAGTACGATATCCGGGCGGAGAACTGAAGTTGACGCTACAGTATCCCTCGATCGGGAGGGTGTACCGGGATTCCCCTGGTACCGGAACGCGTTCCTTTCGTACGTCGCGGAGACGGCAAAATCATATCACTCGAACTCCTTGCGTGGACAGATATCCGTCCCGGGCAGTTCTCCACCGAAAAGGAGGGGTGCGAGCCGGGATGAAAGGGGGATCTCTTCCGAAAAGAGAAAGGTGCTCCCGAGGCGACCGCCGTCGCGGCGGCCCGATCTAATGTCAAGTGCGGTGAGTATATCCTGAACCTCCTTCGCGGTCCACAGCGCGCTGTCCAGAAGCTGCATCCTGGTGCCTACGGTACCCTGAATCACCTCGATCAGCGGCGGATATTCACTGCAGCCCAGAATGAGGCAATCGACCCCCAGGTCAATC
>CAZGVZ010000476.1:2445-3956 GCA_964529145.1 uncultured Fibrobacteraceae bacterium
CGAGGCGCGTGATGTCGTGATCGAGCATCATCTCCTCGAACAGCGGTATCAGTAGCGGTGTCGGTGTTTCGAACACTTTGACCGAGGGGTCGATCCTGCCGATCGCCTTCCGGTATATCCCGGAACGGATAGCCGCATGAGTGCCAATGACGCCGATTTTCCGGTCCGCGGTTCTCAGTACCGCTGCGCGGGCCCCGGGGAGAACCGATCCGATCACCGGAATGTCGTGGACCTTCCGCTCGATAGTCTCCAGGGCCACCGCGGAAATCGTGTTGCAGCCCACGACCAGCAGCTTGATCTCACGCACCAGCAGGTTTTCGGCCGCCTTGAGAGAAAGGGCCCGGATGATCCCGTCGCTTCGGTTCCCGTAGGGGAAACGGGCGGTATCCCCGAAATACACGATCCGCTCCCCAGGCATGAGCCGGAGGATTTCCCGGGCCACCGTCAGACCCCCGATGCCGCTGTCAAGAATCCCTATGGGTCTGTCGTCGCTCATAACCCGGTCTCATAACGTCCGCAGAAACTTATGACCGCGTTTCCGATAGCCTCAGCCATTTCCTTTTGAAACACCGGGTCCATCAATACCTTTTCCTCTTTTTTATTCGACAGAAACCCGGCCTCGATGAGCACCGAAGGCATGAAAGCGCCATTGAGAACCCAGAAATTCGCCTGACCTACCCCCCGGTGCAGCTTTGTCATCTTCTTCTCAAGCGCCGAGCTGAATTTCCGGTCGAGGAGAATGCACAGATCCTGGCTCTCCCTGAGAAATTCATTGCCCGCCATCTCTATGAGTACATTCTGCAGACCCGAATACCGGTTCGGCTGCTCTTCGAGCTCGATAACCGCATTTTCACGCATGGCGACCAGTTTGTCTTCTTCGTTTTTCGCCTGCGATAGAAAATAAATCTTGTAACCATTAATACTCTGTTTTCTTTTCGCGCTGCCGGGAATCGCATCGGCATGAATGCTGATGAACAGGTGCGCCTTTTTATCGTTGGCGATTTTCGTTCTGTCGCTCAGTGGAACGAACCTGTCGCTGTCGCGGGTCATGTGAACGGTTATTTCCTTCCTGTTTTTCAGCTGATCCCGCAGCTTCAAGGCTATGGAGAGCACCACGTTTTTCTCCTGGACCCCTCCGGTGCCGATGCAGCCCGGATCCTTTCCTCCATGGCCGGGATCGATCACGATGATCGTGGTACCGGACTTTTCCGCCGGAGAGGATTCGATCGCCGCTTTCTTGATCTTCGGCTTATCTTTTTTGGGCCAGATCGATACCATGATCGTGCGGGTGTCCTGGACGTAATCGATCATGGGTTCGTTTATTTCCCGGGTAAGCAGAGCGGTAATCTGGGCTGAAGCTCCGAACTGCACCGAAAAAAGGGAATCGATCAGGCCGATGCGCTTTTTTTGACGGATCAGGACGGTGTCCACCTTTCCGCCGTAAAAATTGAATGTCAGATTCGGGAAGAAATACGTGATTTCCAGAGGGAGAGAATCGGCCAGGGCGATGG
>CAZGVZ010000477.1:0-2115 GCA_964529145.1 uncultured Fibrobacteraceae bacterium
CTACACGGCTGCTGAATCCCGCTTTTTCTACGGACTCGACCACGGCGTCGATGTCCTTGTAAGCAGCTCCGGCCTCTTCCGCAAAGCCGGAAAACGAGGCGGTCCTCGATACTATCCCCTTCTCTGCCATGCGCCTCTGCAGCGTTCTCCCATCGAACAGATGCCGCGCCCTGGTCCGGCTCATGACACGTCCGCTGCCGTGGGCGGTGGAGAAAAAGGCGCTTTCCCCGCCGCTTTCGCCTGCAAGGAGATAGGATCCGCTCTCCATGCTTCCGCCGACGATAACCGGCTGTCCGGTTTCGCGATAGCGGCAAGGAAGATCCGGCATGCGAGGTCCGAACGATCGGGTCGAGCCTTTCCGGTGCACCAGGAGCATTCGCTTTTCACTTCTCACCATGTGTTCCTCGAGTTTGGCGGTGTTATGAGAAACATCGTAGACCTGATGCATCCCGAGTTCGTACGTATCTCGACCGAACACTTCCGAGAACGCCTCCCGGACTCGGTGTGCGATGAGTTGCCGGTTCGCAAAAGCCATGTTCGCGGCGCATTGCATTGCCTCGAAATAGTCACGACCCTCCGGTGAATCGATGGGAGCGCAGGCAAGTTCACGGTCCGGCAGTCGTATGCCGTACCTGCCCTCCATCACCTCGAGGAATCGGCGGAGGTAGTCGGTCGCTACCTGATGCCCGAATCCCCGGCTTCCGCAGTGAAACATGACCATCACCTGATCCGGTTCCGAAATGCCGAAAATGCGTGCCCGTCCGGAATCGACGATGTTCTCCTCGCGGGCGACCTGGACTTCGAGATAATGATTTCCTGAGCCGAGAGTGCCGAGTTGATGCAAACCGCGCTCAACGGCTCTTTCGCTCACCTTGTCCGGATTCGCGGAGCGCATCGCGCCGCCCTCCTCAGTCCGGTCGAGATCCTCCCGCCACCCGAAACCGCGATCGATACACCATCGCGCCCCCTCCTGAAGAACCCGGCGGAATTCCTGTCTGGTAATAGAAAGAGGCCCGCTGCCGCCCATACCGGAGGGGATACGGCGGAAGAGGCGGTCGACGAGCGCGGGCAGGAGCGGTTTGACTTCAGCATACGTCAGGTTCGTCGCCAGTAGCCGCATTCCGCAGTTGATGTCGAATCCGATACCCCCTGGTGAGATTACCCCATCGGCCGCGTCGACGGCCGCTACGCCGCCGATGGGAAATCCGTATCCCAGATGCCCGTCGGCCATGCACCAGGCGCACTCGACGATGCCGGGCAGCATGGCGACATTGCTGATCTGGTCGAATACGCCGTCATCCATGATTTCGATCAGGCCGCTGATACCGACAATCCGCGCAGGAACACGCATACCGGGCTTATGGGTTTTCGGCAGTTCCCATATTACATTGGACAAGCGGATGAGATCTTCAGGAGGGGCCACGGGAACCTGCCGGCAGGGGTTAAAATTCTGAATTTAAGGTAAAAGCAACACGCATGCCGCTCCTGAACTGGGGAGATCCGAGGCAGGAGTCCTGATTCAGGGCCTCGGGTGGCGCGAAGTGTAGTACAGTTCCACCAGCTCACGCGGACATTCGACCTCCTTGTAGGTGAATGTGGGATTGTCGACCGCGTGCATCCATTCCACATACCAGATGCAGCCTTCCCAGAGATCGTTCAGCGAGGGATCCTTCCCGAAGAGATTGTCGCACATACCGCGGACACATTCCTTCAGAGACTCAGGATCCGCATCCCAGCCGAGTTTGTCCTGGCACTTAGAGATGAACCCGCCGTTACCTTTACCTACGATATTCTCGTCATTGACGTCGACGTTCCACTGCCGGGCACAACCCTGCCTGAAAGCACCCAGGCCCCCGCCGGGAATCATCAGGTCGAACTGGCCGCCTCCCACGTCATGGCCGATATTGGAAGCCATGACGATCATGGCCTTTCCTTTTACCATTGCATGGGCCTGCTTTGGTTCTCCATGCCTGAAACCGCCGTCGAAATCGAGCTGAAAGCATTTCCCGCAAGCGTCATCGCCTGCAGGGACCGCGGCGAAGCCGTATGCCAGCTTTTCGCAGACTGCGAACGGAACATGACGGTAGCACATGAATGCTTCACCATCCTGCTCGC
>CAZGVZ010000477.1:2125-3939 GCA_964529145.1 uncultured Fibrobacteraceae bacterium
CTTGGTTCCCTCGAGCCCGGTCCAGTACTCGTTCCCCACTTCCCTGAAACAGTCGATCTCCTCGGTGCCGTCGATTCCGCAGTTAGCCGCATAATGAGTCGTTTTGTCGGGCCATGAGCAGTGAGGTTTGCAACAGTCCCAATAACGCGACCCCCATCCGCTCTGGCCACCGGAAACAGGACCGGGCATCAGCCCCTCGCAGCTTCGGGTTATGTTGACCAGCCGGGAGACTCGTTCGAGAACGATATCAATATCGCTTCGCTGATAAAATAGAATCGGATACGTGGAAGGTTTGTATCCACCGGCACGTATCAGAAGAGAGTCGACGGCCGCCTGAGATCTCCTTTTCGCGGCTTTTTTCATCACGGCGGCTAGGTCATCGTCCGAAGCATCGGAACTGGAAACGCGCGATTCCGGGCGATTCCCGGGCTGTACATAGCCGAATACGCTTCTTTTCCCCTCGAATTCGAGAGTTATCAGGTAATAGCCTGTTCCAAATCCGTTCACCGGGAGCGTAATGAAATTCGATCCTGGGTCGAGTTCGTTCCAGCAACGGTCGTATACCGTTTTCCCGGAGATGGTGTGTACCCTCATTCTTAAATTCGAGGAGTTCCCGAGCACTACCCGTATCTCCTGACCTCGCAGAGACACTGCGGGAAAGCGCACGGTAGACCGCCGCAGTCTCAGGGAGGTGATCTGCCCTGAAAGAGTGAATTTTCCGACGGAATCGGTTGTCGCACCGATCATTGTGTCTCCTGTGAGCGTTATTTTCGCACCGATGACCGGTTTTCCGGACTGGTTCCGTACTGAACCGCTCAGGTTTATCTCTTCGGAATGAATGGAAAATGCACACAGCAACGAGGTAATGGCGAAAAACGAACAACGGGATGCTGAAACCATGAAATGCGCTCTCCACATGAAACTTTGGCGAAAACAGGGTGTCGTGAAAAAAGGATATCCGGTTCGCCTTCACCCGCGGGTGCGAATGATCATTCGCACCCGCCTTATTGATGCACCTGAACACCGGTTCTCAGTGTCTTCCCGGTTTTTTTCTTGTCATTTCCAGCCAGTTCGCATCGGCTTTCAGCAGATTCTCTTCGGTATTCTCTTCGAAAATCTGCCTGAACTCCTGGCTGAATTGCAGGATAAGACGACCGTTTATGATGACCCAGGTACCGATCTCAACAGGGAAAAGCACACCGAGCGAGACTCCGTATGCACAGAATCCTCCGTACGCCGGCAGATATCGTTCCGGGTCCGCTTCAAAAAGAGATCTGTTCTCCTCCGATGCAAAGAGGTATTTATATCCGAGATATTCTGAAAGAATCGAGGGGCTGCCTCTCACCGCCATGCCCACGGTGTGGAAAGCGACAGGATCGTATCCCTGGAGCGTAACCCTTCCGTGCGGGTCCGCATTGATTATCGTTTTCACGGGAGCAGGCGGGCGGCGGCAAGCCACGACGGAAGGGGACTCCTCTCCCTGTAAGGTTGATACGGATGTCTCTTCCGCGCACCCGGAAACGAGAATTCCGCAGCTCAGGGCGATTGCTGTCAACAGAATTGTCTTCTTCATGATCCTTCCTTTCAAGATGGTGTGAAAATGACGCGTCATTTGTAATCTGCGCCGCAGACCACACCGGAACAACACATAGGGGAACGAAGTACACAGTACGACAACATGCATCTCCTTCACTGGTTGAAGTTTTTTTCCGTTCCGGCCGCGGGCGGGATGCAGTTTGACAGAATACCATTCTATTTCAACCTCAATCGGACGATTGATTTACGATGAGATGCGCAGCGGCAGCGAGCAGAAC
>CAZGVZ010000478.1:0-3931 GCA_964529145.1 uncultured Fibrobacteraceae bacterium
ATCCGGTGCGGGTTTACGTAGTCGAGAGAATCGGGAATCTCCACTGAAAAGGCCTGGCTTATGAGATTGGTGTCCTTTGCGGTATTCATGCGGAAAACGTCGACCGATTTCCGGTACGCGGAACGGGTCATTCCTCCGGCTTGCAGAATGGCGTCGACCACGGTTTGATTGGTCGTCATCGTGTAGATTCCCGGGCGCCGCACCTCACCGTCGATCGTCACCTGGAGGTCGTGAGGTTTTTCGACCTCTTTTTCGTAAACCACCACCTCGTCGAAAGGCCGCAGGGGGCTATCGTACCCGGGATCCTTCCGGAGCCGCTCGAGGTCTATGGGAATGGTAGTGAAGGTGACACGGTCGTCGTTCAACCTGACAAGGTCCGCTCTTTTGGTGTAGGCGCGTCTTTCAAGCGGTTTTCCGAGATCGAAAATCAGGGAAAAGAGGCTCAGGCTGTCGCATTGATACATGCCGGGATAATGGACTTCCCCCCGGATGAGCGCATAATTGCGGAGATCGTAGGAGAGGGGGGTTACTTTCAATGTATCGTTGTGAAAGAGGGGAAAATCACCCGTGCCGTCGAGAAAGCGTCTGAGGTCGAGATCGATCACCTCGACCGGAGAACGCGAAGGCTCCCTGCGATCGAACGGCACAACCCGATGGACAAGCGCGTGATCGACATTGGTTTCGGGGAGAACGCCCCCGCAATACCGTAAAAGTGACTGGAGGTTCTCCGGTTCCTTGAGTTCGTAGATGGAGGGCCGGAAAACCGAACCGGATACCGCGACGGTTTTGCCCCTGGTGGGAACGAAAAGGACATCGTCGTTCTGCAGCCGTACGTCGGTGGTGCATCTTCCGGTGGTCAGGTATTGATATATGTCAAGTTCGGCGATCTCCCGGTCACCCCGGATCACCCTGATGTTGCGCAAGGATCCCGAAATCGCCGGGCCTCCGATGCTGTAAAGCGCGTTGAACGCGGTCGAGGAACTCGAAACCGTATAACCTCCGGGAGCGTTCACCTCGCCCATTACGAAAATGCGGATCGGCCGGAGTGACGCGACCGAGAGATCCATGAAGGATTTCTGCGGTTGTGAAGCGAGACCCGAGTAATGTTTCGACAGTATGGTCCGAAGCTTTTGCTGCAACTGTTCGAAAGGCACTCCGGTCACGTATACCTGCCCTGCGACCGGGATAAATATTTTTCCTTCCCTGCTGACCCTGAGTTCGTACTGGAACTCGACCTCGCCCCAGACGGAAAGGCGCAGCAGGTCGCCGGGGCCTACCACGTATCCCGGGTCCACCGGTCCGAAGGAGTTCGGTTTGAAAGCTTCGGGTATGTGAGTGAAGAGGGAGTAGCCGTAGTACCGGGAAGCGATACGGGCCAGGGAATCGTTTTTGAGGGAATCACCGAGAGAATCGATGAACAGAGAAACCGAATCGGAGTCGGAATAGTCGCTCGAATCGAAAAGGGCCCATGAGGAATCCTCGATCAGCATCGCGGAAGGCGCCTGTGGTCGTCCCTGCCTGCCGGATGCGCCGTAGTACTGTTTGAGAGCTTCTATCTGTTGCGGAGAATACCCTTTCTCTCGCGCCTGTTTTTCCAGATCCGATATAGATGAGGAATCCTGGGATGAATAGGCGGCCCCAAATTTTCCCATTTCATTGGCGGGAAAGGGCGGTCCCTTTATCTGAGCGAATGGTGAATCAACGCGCGTTAGAACGGACAACAGGCAAACGGACACGATCAAATGACGGACGTACAACTTTTTCTTCCCTGGATAGAGCGAGACCTTTATTGATGAGGCTGTTTGAATTTTCCAGCGTGACAGTGAAACTCACCCCTGATCGATTGAAGAAACCATAACCTTTTCAATTTCGCCTGCCGAAGTATCGCTTCGGAACACCTTCAATCCTGAAAGAGATAAGTCTATTATTATAATGTAATTGAATCAACGTGAAAATAACAGTTTGTACCGGGATTGTCCATAATCATGATGATAATTATCGGCACGTTTTTCCGGGAACCGATCTGTGAGTCAACTATCACTGCCCATAGGCGGTGGCTTGGTTGGAGCGGGCGATAGCCCGCGGATACAAGGAGAATGCATTGCATTCCAAAGTACCGTCTTGCTCCATCGGCAGAGCCGGTGGTTTTCAATCTGTTCAAAAAGCGTAAGGTGTATGGTGACTGCAGCACCGTCGGGTTTTTCAGGATGCTTTATCACCCTGTGAGTAATAAAACCTACGGAATAGGTTGTGCGATGCTGTCGTTCCCGAAGATCACATCCCTGAATTGAACGGCATTTGGGCTGTCCTGCTTGAAACCGCCGCCGCAATGAAAAGAGAAACAGGAAACCAGAAGTATGGATATGAAAAACAGAAAAAATGGTCGCGCTCTGCAGGCAGACATAATTGCTATGACCCCTTTTTTACAGGATGTGGAAAAAGCTTCAGCTGAAGACCGGTATTCATCACCATCCAGCGCGTGTACCGGATTCCGCCGAAAGGAAATTTGATGCGGAAATAGAGTGATGGGACGAAGAGGTCGCCATAGTTGAAATCCGCTTCGAGATCGATCTGATGAAACCACCAGTCATTGTCGAAAACGATGCTCGTGAACTCGTTTCTTTCTATATTGTAAACCTGTTCGAAAATCAGGTCTTCCCATTGATGACCGATGGCATACGAAATGTCGAACCATGCGCGGTGGTAATGAAATCCGAGGGCGACCGCGGTTGAAGGGATGAGGAGCCGTGGCTCCACCCCGAACAGCGAATCGAAATACACGATGTGGTTGGAATCGAGCGCGAGCGAATCGGAGCGTTGATACCGTAATCCCGCGGACCACTGGCCAAGCTCGATGTAACCGAAAAGGCCTCTGAAAGTCATGAATGCGCTGTTTAGAAACGTGATTCCCTTGTAATTATTGATTCCACCGAATTTTCCGCTGGAATAGACGGAGATGAAGTTGCGGAAATGCTGATTGGTGGATGTCTTGGCCACGATTCCGAGCAGCGAAAAACCGATTCCGAACGAATCCGCGTGAACGAAATCTCCAATCTCCTGAAACAGGCCTCCAATCGCCGTTGCGATACGAAGCCTGGGACACCCTTGATAGAGGCCGTAACGGGCGGGGCATTGGTCGACGCTGTCGATAAAGCCGTCGCCGTCCGAATCGGGAACCTGACGCATATCCATCTTGCAGGTAATGATAGTGTCGGCGAGCACGTGGATATCATCCCTGATCTTCAGAAATCCCTGACGATATGCATCTATTCGATATAGTCCTACCGGCAGCTCTTCGATCCGTTCTCCTTCGCCGCATCCGAACTGATCGATGCAGATCTCCGCGTCGGGAGGTGTGGGGACGATGCGTACAACACCGTATCGCCTCTTGAACAGGTAATCGAAATAGATGACCCTTCCTTCCGGAACGGCGATTGTCGAGTCCAGGGGAATATATAGTTCCTTGTGGTGCCATTGGATACGGTGAGTGCCGGAGGGCAGCCGGATTCTCGCGGAGTACACCTCCAGGGAATCGTCGATGAGATAAGGGATGTCGACGGGGGGTTCGGGAAGCAGCAAAAGAGTGTACGACGCATCTCCGGTGATGAAAACGGTATCGACGTCGGCGATCAGTTCGAAGGAGCTCCTGACCAGGGAGTCCGGAATGACCGAAACGTGCTTCCGAAAAAATTGGTAATTCGGCAGCCGAAGCTCAACGGCATACTCTCCACCGATCAGTTCCTCGATATGACACGGTGTGATTTTGCCGGTAGGAGAACCATCGATGAACACGGCGGCACCGGACGGATTCGATTCGACCGAGATGGTTCCGACCGGCTTCCCGGGTGATCCGGAAAGAGGGAACCAGATGCCGTTGCGGTAATAATAGAGTTGCGAAACGAATCGGGTGTATAATCTCTTTTCATCGAAG
>CAZGVZ010000479.1:0-3537 GCA_964529145.1 uncultured Fibrobacteraceae bacterium
TAAGCACGGGTTCATCCGAGATGTTGCCGCTCGTCATCACGAGCGCGGGGATCGACAGCTTCTGAAAAAGAAGATGATGAAAAGGCATCGAGGGCAGCATCGCCCCGACAGTGGCGAGTCCGCCGTTTACCCCCTGTGGAATATTTCCGTTGCTCTTCACCAGCACGATCGGGCATTCCGCCGAACGCATGAGCGCTTCCTCCGCGGTGCCGACCAGCGCGTACGTCCGTAAACTCTCGACATCACGGAACATAAGGGCGAAGGGTTTGCCGTCGCGTCGTTTGCCGGAACGCAAGCGGTCCAGCGCCGAGGGAACGAATGGATTGCATGCCAGGTGGAAACCGCCTGTTCCCTTGATCGCGACGATCGCTCCCTGTTCCAGAAGCGACGCGGTACGATCGATTACCGCGGCA
This sequence comes from uncultured Fibrobacteraceae bacterium, assembly GCA_964529145.1. Lineage (GTDB taxonomy): Bacteria > Fibrobacterota > Chitinivibrionia > Chitinivibrionales > Chitinispirillaceae > JAFGNB01. The sequence goes on from CAZGVZ010000479.1 coordinate 414, forward strand.
TTGCCATGAATGCGAACGTCAGTGAATTGTTCGAGGACGTACTCCGGGCCGCAGTCGTTGCAGGCAATGGGTTGTGCATGGAATCTGCGGTCGCCGGGGTCGCCGTACTCCTCCGCGCACCCGGAACACATGACGAACGGCTTCATGGTCGTATTGGGCCGGTCGTAGGGTAGCGACTTTATGATCGAGAAACGCGGACCGCAGAGCGTACAGTTGACCAGGGGGTACCCCTTGCGCCGCCGCTGCTCCCCTATATCCGAAAGGCAATGCTCACACACCGCCATATCGGGGCTTACATCCGTGACGTCGTCCGGATCGGGTACACTCTGCGCGATCGCAAAACTCTCGAAATTACGGAGCTCAACCTGACATTCGGTAATCGACTCTATCCTGGCGAGCGCCGGAGGGTTATCGGTCAAAGATCGGCGGAATCCGTTCAACTCGTCCTTTTTTCCCTGTACGACGATTTCCACCGCGCCGGACCTGTTCAGTACATAACCTTTGATGCCGAATCTGTGCGCGAGATTGTACACGAAGGGACGGAATCCGATGCCCTGTACCAGACCTCTGACGGTCATCTGCAGCGTTTTCACCTTTTCTCCTGATCCGATCGTTCCGGAATGTGTGACATTTTTGCCGGACCGGAGCTCCGACATTTACCGGAATATACGAAATTGTCCATAAATTGTTACTGGCGACACCGTTGTTTTGATTATATTCTTTAATACATCACATCACATCACCATATCACTTTAACACCTGTTCTTTGAGGTAAACCATGGAGAAGAGATCTCTTCTTTCCCGCAGATCGTGCACTTTACTCTGCATGTGTGGTCTGCTTTCCGCCTCGTTTGATGCGGCGGCGCAGAACTATACCACGATCCATGTCCTCCATCCCTGGTCCGACGATCCGGAACGGTCCGTTTCCCCTCCCTACCTCAGGACTGCCGGCGAATGGTATCCGGGCGTCAGAATGAACTCCGAAGGGGGCGACTGGTATACCTATACGTTCCCTGACCTCGATCGGACCTCGAGCGACCGTCTGGAATTCGCGAGCTATATTCCGGATCAATACAATGACTATGCTCAACCCGAACTGTATCCGTCAGGGCAGCGGCTGGTTCTAAACGAGATATTCGAGGGTGCGGCGACCGGCACCACCGAGATCTGGATCACTCCCGCGACAGGCGCCGCGCGGGTCTCCTTCACTCCACCCGCTGGAGGAAAGGTGATATGTTTTCTGAATCCATGGAATCTGGGAGCTCCTAGAATACAGGTGAACAACGGTGGGATCGCCGTCATGAGAGCTGACACTCGACCCGACCTTTGCGGGTGGTTTTCGTACCATTATTACGGTTCTCCAGACTCCGCTCTGGTCATGTTCATGAATTCCCTCGACGGCAATTTGTATGGTCAGACGGGATTCGCCGGAGATTCGCTCATCGACTGCGTCCGGGAACTCGCTTCATCCGATTCGGTTTGGATATATGCGTCAATGGAGCCGCCGGACAGCGGCGCGATTGTCGCGTCCTCATTCCCGGGCGTCACGGGCGAGTGCGGCAGAACCATACATCTTGCGGCTATCATGCGCGACATCGGTCTGCACCCCGATTTTGGAACCTACCCCGAGCTCGCGGCGGAAGAATGCGGAGGACTGATGACCGGGATGGTGGAACGGCGACTCGGTGCGAACGGGAAACCGGTCAAAAAACCCCACCATTGCACCGGTCTGCACTCCCGGTTCGACTGGTTCGACACCAAGGTGCTCGTGGACGGGTACACCAATGAGACCTGCTACAATCTTTCTTTGACAAAGAACGAAGAGGGGATCTACGAATACGACACGAACTACTTCTTCCCTCTCGACAGTTTCGTTTATCTCGATCCCGAAAGAACGATCCCGAATCCCAACAACAACCTCTTCATCGAGGGAGGCGACAGGCCTCCCTCGAACGTCCATTTCACCATGGAGCTCGGCGCGCAGTTCGAATACCACAAAGGACAGACGTTCTATTTCAGGGGCGACGACGACGTCTGGGTTTTCATAGACAGCCAGCTCGTGGTCGATCTTGGCGGTAACCACGGTCCAGAGGAGGGCGCGGTACGGCTGGACACTCTCGGGCTCGTTCCAGGAAAGACCTACAGTTTCAAGCTGTTTTTCACCGAACGGAACTGCTGCGGTTCCAATTTTCTGATGCAGACATCCATCAATCTCCAGACCAGCAGCCGTCTTTTCGTGATAAAGTCAATTCCCGCAGAGGGACAGATTCAGTTCGACATGTATGAGCGGATAACCAGCGGCAGTCTCTCGTGCAACCCGGTTGAAGGAGAGGTAGACACGGTGAGCGCGCATGTCGTGTTCGATCTGAGCGGTCCGGGAATCACAGGGCTGCAGCGGCTGCCCGCAGGGCTGTCCTACGGTGGTATCTTCATCGCCAGGAGCGGAAACATTCTGACACTGGACACCACAGCGATGACCGGACTGGAGACCGGATACTACACCATCACGTACCACCTCGAGTCCGATCCCTCGCAGAAGGGAGAGGTCTCGTTCTCGTACATAAAGCCGCCCAAGCCTCCGCTCACGCGAAATCCCGTGGTTGCAGCGGCCTTTTATGCGGACAACGGTCACGGTCAGGCGACCAGGGCGGAAATATTCTATGCCAACGATCTCCTCAGACTCCCCGATTCGATAGTGCTGCACTGGCCTGAACCTGTAAACGACCACCGCCGGGCCTGCACCCCTCAGAACGGAATCCGGCCCGATTCCGCCGACCCGAAGCATCTTACGGTGATACCGGCGGAACCGTTCGATTCCCTGATCACCGTTTTTACAAGCACTACCAAGCTGGGAAGCAGTTTCATTCTCGATACCACTTTCGATCCGCAGCTCGACATCAGCCGTTTCGACGTCGCCGACAGCATAGGCCCTCTGCTTACCTCAGCGGTAATGCCTGAACGACAGCAGCCTGAAGGACATGACACACTTTTACTCACCTTCTCCGAGCCGATCGTGGAAGAGCTGATCGCCGGGAAATCGCTGCTTCTGGTCAAACCGGACGGTACGGAATCCGTGCTCGAAATCGCTTCGTTCAATTCGCGTCTGGATACTATCGTCGTGCTG
>CAZGVZ010000479.1:3547-3924 GCA_964529145.1 uncultured Fibrobacteraceae bacterium
CCGTGGAGGGACCGGCACCAGGTGACAGTCTCAGAATCAGGCATGAGGGACCTCTCACCGATCTGTTCGGAAATCATGCTCACCTCCTGAACAGGCCCGTTCAGATCACACTCAGAAAAGCCGCGGGAAAAGTCGTGTCCTCCTGGTACCACGACAGGAACGCGGATGGAAAAATCGACCTGGTCACCTTCGTGTTCGATCGCCGGATTCCTCTCGAACACTGCACGTTCACAGTGACATGGGTCAACGGCCTGCGTTCCCGTCCTCTGGCCGGATCGGTGCTGAGCCACGCATCGGAGGACGGCTCAGTGGTGGATATCGACCTTACCGGAGCATTTACCTCCGAGATACCCGTCGCTACAGCAGGGACCATGACG
>CAZGVZ010000480.1:0-3206 GCA_964529145.1 uncultured Fibrobacteraceae bacterium
CTGTCCCGGTCCGCCGGGGGGGTGTCGCTGGAAAACCTTCTCATAGGAAGCTCCGTGTGCCTGTGAACACCCTGGAATATTTACGGATCTGTCTTCTCAGGTTGCTCAGGGATCCGGCCGGTCTCGTCCTGACCCTCGCGACAGCTCCGCTTTTCACGCTCTTTTTCAGGATCGTCTTTCATGACGCGAGGCAAGAGTTCACTTTCGCGGTAATCGATAATGACCGTGGAATCCAGACCGCGAAGGGGTATGAGTCGTGCGGGGATTCCCTGATTTCCTTCCGCAGGGAAGCGGCGGGGGCGAACACCGTCTCGGAGATAGGTTTCGTCGAAGTTTCCACGGAGGGTGAAGCTCTGGCAATGATGCGCAGGGGCGAGGCCGACGGCATGATCTCCATCCCTCCGCTTTTTTCACAGGAGTGCCGGGGTGAAAACGGAGCTGTGTGGAGGTTCACTCTTCGTAAAGAGGACCCCCTTGCCGCCGGGGCGGCGCTCTTTCTCGATGGATGTAACGAACGGTTCAATTCGTTGGTCCTGCGGAACCGTCCTCAGGTAAGGCTCGAACCGATTGAACGCCCGGACGACAACCCTGTTTCGCCGTTCGACGCGTTCGCTCCCGGGCTGATCGTTTTCGCTGTTATAATGCTGGTCTTTTCGGTCTCCGGCGCGGTGGCGCGAGAGATCGAATCGGGCGGGTTCACCCGTCTGCGCATGAGCCTGCTCACCCCGGTGCAGCTGATAGGAGGGCTGGGGATCGTGCATTTCGTCGTCGGCTTCATCAGCATTGCCGCGACATGGATGACAATCACACTGACCGGTTTCCACTTCGACGGAAACACGTGGGCCGTGCTCCTGCTCGGTTCGCTCGCCACCTTGTCGGCCATGGCTGTGGGAATCGGTATCGCCTCTGTCGCGCGATCCCGGCATACGACCCTGCTTGTGGCGTGCATGGCCATGTTCGTCGCAGTGCTTTTTTCGGGAGTCATTTTCCCTGTACCTCAGGTGAACGTTCTTACTGTGAGGGGTACCGCGGTCTCGCTATTCGATCTGCTTCCCACGGTACATCTGCAGGCCGGTCTGTCCGGGATGCTTTTGCGCAGCGCCCGATTGGGTGACCTCGCCTATCATTTCTACGCTCTGGCCTTGTCCTCGGTAATCTTGTCGGTCGCCGCGACCTGCTGCATGAACCATTGCGTTTTCGGAGAGAGGAATACATGATACTTCGTTTCAGGGCATGGGTCCAGGCTTCCCGCCTGGCGTCTCAATCCTATATTTTCCTTCCGATTCTGCTCGGACAGGCGGCATGGGTTTCTCAGGGCGGGAGCATCGATCCTGTCGCGTTTCTGCTCGTTCAGCTGTTCGGGCTCTTCGATCAGCTGTACATCGTGTATGCCAACGACTACGCCGATTATGCCGGAGATTGCCTCAATACCACTCATACCATGTTCTCCGGAGGCTCGCGGGTACTGGTCGAGGGACTGCTCAAACCGATGGAGTTGCGCATTGCCGCATGGGTCATGGTGATTCTGAGCATCGTGTGCGGTGCGGCGTTTTCGGTACTCTACGGAAGGCATCTGATGACGCCCCTCATGTGCGCCGGCCTGCTGTTGTTGTGGATGTACAGTTATCGGCCGTTCAGGTGTTCCTATGGAGGTGGAGGCGAAATCCTCCAGGCCGCTGGAACCGGTATTCTGCTTCCGGTAATCGGTTATTACGCCCAGTCCGGCCGAATCGGGCCGTTTCCATGGCCTCTTGTGGCGATGCTGCTGCCCACGAGTCTCGCATGCGCGGTGGCCACAGCGCTTCCCGACGAACCTGCGGACGTACAGTGCGGGAAACGTACCGGACCTGTGTTGCTGGGAACAAAACTCGCAAAGGCTGCGGTCATTGTCCTGAATATCGCGAGCATTGTCGCCGCACTTTTCGTTAGCCCTCCATTGCAAAACCGGCTCACTGGAGTCCTTTTCGGAGGTTTGCCTATCGCGGCACTGCTCGGAATGACCATAACCTTTCGCGGCGATCCCGGGACCCCGCAGCTCACCTTGTTCGTCGCGATGGCGATTGTCGTGACGCTCAGTCTGGTGGGAGGAGCCGCCGCGGGCCTGTTCGGGAACTGACCGATGACCCATGATTTCCTGGCGCTGTCGATGCTGTGCTGCCTTCCGGGCGGTGCGGTATACATGCTTCGGCGGGATCTGCGGTCGCCTATACGGTTGATCGGGTGCTGCGCCGTACCGTTCGCCTTTACCGAACGTTTTTTTTATCCCTCGTACTGGGAACCGCGCTTCCTCTGGGATCTGGCGGATAAAATAGGGTTCGGCCTGGAGGATCTTCTGTTCGTCATCGGATTGGGCGCCCTTACAATGTCCGCGTACCCGTTCTGCTTCCGCAAGCGTTTCTCATTTGAATCGGATTCCGGCCGGAGGCCGGTGCTACGGTTGGCCGGCATTGGCGCGTTCACCGGACTCTGCATACTTCTCGCTGTGGTGCTCAGGGTACCGATGATTTACGGCGCCGCGGGAACCATGGCCATTGCCGGCGCCGCGATGACGGCCATACGGCGCGATCTGTTGACCGGATCGCTATGGGGAGGCGCGATCACGTGCGCCGTGTATTTCTTCGTATGCCTTGTATTTTCGCAGTTGTTCAGGAATGCATTCTCGGATGTCTGGCATGGCGAACGTTTTTCGGGTGTGTACTTGGCCGGAATTTTGCTCGAAGAGTATGTGTACGGGTTTACCGCCGGGCTTGTGGGTACCGCGTTCTACCCATTCGTCTCGGGCCGGAAATTCGTCAATTTTTGAATCCGATATCCTTTCAACGATTGAAATCCTTTAAGCATTCGGTATTGCAATGAGCCCGAAGCGAAAAGAATGCAGGCCTGACGCATGGGAAAGTCATGTTGTTGAAAATATGGCCACCGAATGCAACGAAGCCTGAAGCCTTCGCAGCCGGGCGGAGTCAGCTTCCGCCACCTATGCAGGGGCGCCATGGCGTGCCCCTGTGGCCGCCTGCGGAAAACAAACACAGTAAGTAATAAAAGGTGATTTTTCAGAGGTGTCCCAAAGCATGGTTCATGTTTTCCTGTTGGAAAGCTCCACGAGAAGCCTGAGTTTTTCCCCGGCCTTCCCAGAATCGATCGCCGCTGCCGCGTGTTCGATTCCCTCACGCGGAGTCTCGACTACTCCAGCAGCGGCGAGGGCGAAT
>CAZGVZ010000480.1:3216-3920 GCA_964529145.1 uncultured Fibrobacteraceae bacterium
GCGTTGATACAGACGATGTCCCTCCGGGGTCCTTTCTTTCCGTCGAGTATCTCGCGGACGATCTCCGCGTTGTCGGCAGGCGAACCCCCGGCGAGGTCGGATCGGGATGCGCGCTCCAGTCCGAAATCCTCGGGCTGAACGGTATAGGAACGCACAGTGCCGTCTGCCAGTTCGGAAATTTTCGTCGCGGCGCAGATGGTGATTTCGTCAAGTCCGTCAAGGCCGTGCACCACGAACGCGTGCCTGGTTCCGAGATTCTTGAGCACCATCGCCATGACCTCGGTCAGATGTGCGGAGAAAACGCCGAGAATCTGGGCCGGTGCCTTCGCAGGGTTGGTCAGCGGGCCCAGCACGTTGAATATGGTGCGGATCGCGATCTCCTTTCTCGGTCCGATGGCATACTTCATCGCTTTGTGGAGAGCCGGGGCGAACAGAAAGGCGATTCCCGCGCGATCTAGACATTCTTTCATGAGTTCCGGAGGAATGGAGATGGAAACCCCGAGAGACTCGAGCACGTCCGCGCAACCGCACCTGCTCGACACGCTGCGATTGCCGTGCTTGGCAACACGGGCACCCGCTGCTGCGGCCACGAGTCCGGCCACTGTGGAGATGTTGAAGGTATCCGCACAGTCCCCTCCGGTGCCGCAGGTATCCACCAGAAATGTCCGGTCCTCCGGTTCCACTCGCAATCCCTTTTCCCGCAT
>CAZGVZ010000481.1:0-3912 GCA_964529145.1 uncultured Fibrobacteraceae bacterium
CCCCTGACGAAGAGTCTGCTGACCACCTTTACCCCCTACGGTTGAAAAAGGTAATAAACCCGCTCAAAATCAACGAATTACATAACTTTTTGCTGACCGTTCTGAAGCGTTATATATAGAACCTCCATGCCTTTTGTCCGGAAATGGTGTAAATTGTAGGAGAGGGCGAAACAGTGAACAAATCCATTTTTCATTATACCGATTTCCGGAAATATCTAAACGATTACTACCGTCAGATGAAATCGAAGCGGAACTCGTTTTCACATCGGTTCATCGAGCAGCGTGTCGGAATTTCACAGGGATATTTCTGCCGCATCCTCAACGGGACGAAAAACATTTCCGACAGCGTGATCATGAAATTCATCCAGTTCCTGAAACTGACAAAAAACGAGGGAAAGTTCTTCGAAAACCTTGTAAAGTATTCGCAATCCGAAGACCCTTCCATCAAGGCGATCTACTACTCTCGCATGGTGGCGCTCGCTTCACCTTCGGTAGTCTCTCTCGCAAGGGAGCAGTTCACCTTCTTTACCCAGATGCACCATGTCGCGGTACGCGCGCTGGTCTCTCTCGTACGTATCGACGACCAGTCGGATTTCGAGGTGTTGGGAAACCTGCTGCAGCCTCCGATTTCGGGGAATACGATGAGGGACTCGCTTCGTCTTCTGGAGAAACTCGATCTGGTGGCCCGCAATGAGGAGGGCGTCTACAAGGTGACCGACCGCATACTTTCGACCGGAAATCACCCCGGGGACCTGATCATCAGAACGTATCTCCAGAATTCCCTGAAACGGGCCGCTGAGGCGCTCTCCACAATTCCGGAGAAAGAACGGATGGCGTCCACCATGACCGTATCGGTTTCACCGAAAACCTACGAACAGATCATTGAACTGCTGGCTTCGACACGGCAGGAAATCAACAAACTGATTGAACAGGAATCCGATGCTTCGCGGATTTATCAGCTTTCGATAAATTTCGTACCGCTTTCACGGCAGATGGTCAAGGACTCCGCGCATGAACGATGATCATGTACTCGCGATTCGCGGGAACCATGAAACCGATCTGCCGGAATCGCCCCCCCGCGCATGGCGTACCGGCCGGCGGAACCGTGACGCCGTTCCGAGGCGGTACTCGATACTCTCAATCCTCCTGATCTGCATTTTCGGCTGCAGCCAGAACCTCCTCACCGGCGGCGAGGGAACGAGCATCGAGGTGGTGGGCCGTGTCGTGACACCCGACAGCACTGCGGCGAAAGGGCTGGCAGTGACACTTCTGCGGTACATGGGAAACGACAGGGGGTATGCCGACACGATCACAGCAATCACCGATCACGTGGGAAAGTTCACTTTTCGGAATCCCGATACCGGCAGGTATCTGCTCGTGATCAGGGACGATGAAGGCCGAAGCGCAATGGAAGAGGTCGTGCTCGGCGATCGCGATCTTCCTCTTGAACTGGGTACTCTGGTGGTGAACGCTTCGGGGTACCTGCGGGGTTACATCAATATCGACACCGATGCGACGGTCGACGCCAATACCATCTTTTGGGTTTACAAAGGCAAATTGCCCGTGTGCGCCATATGGGTACGTTACGCCTATCTGATCGATTCGCTTCCGCCCGGCGGATTCAATATCCGGATGTACGGACAGATCGTGCAGCACGATGAATATTATCTCGGCTCCCAGTCGATCAAGATCATCGATTCGACGGTCACGATTCAACCCAGCGACACGGTAGTCATCGATACGCTCGATATCAATGAAGCAATGGCGGCTGCCGTCGATACCACGGCTGCGGGGGAAATCAAGGCTCTCAAAGCGTTCCTCTCGGAAGCCGGGTGCCCACCGGTGATCCCTGCCGGATGGTTTCATCCGAACACCGGGCGCATACGCGTCATCGAAGCCGGGACGACGACACGGATGTCGCTCGACTCGGCTGCCCGTTCGCTTGCGGCGTTTCCGGGTATAGAAAAAATCCGGCTTTCCGGTTTCACTGGAGCTTCGATCCCGGAGACACTCTTCACACTGCAGGAACTTACCGAGCTCTCGCTCACCGACGGGGAAATTACCGCCGTACCGGACCGGATCGTCGACCTGGTAAAGCTGCGCACCCTGCAGCTTGGCGGTAACGCGATCACGCGGCTTCCGGAATCGGTTCTCGACCGATCCATTCCGTCGCTGCAGAGCGCCGACTTTACGGGTAATCCGCTCCGCCGGATCGATTGGGAACAGCAACGGAGTATAAACACTCTGTTCGCCGACGGAATCACGATCATCCTCACCGGGAAGGCGTTCGCGATCAACGAGCGCGATTACCGGGCTCTTCTCTCTTTTTTCGAAAGCAATGGCCTTGACGACAGGATAGTTCACTCCAGCATCGCAACCGGTATCGACGACGAGCCGGACGTGGTGACCCGCCTGTCGTTGGATGACGCGATCATCACCGGTTTCCCGGACGATTTCGGCGATCTGAAAGGTTTGAGGGAGCTGTATATCGCAAGAAACGGAATCGATTCGATGCCGGATGTGCTGGGAAAACTCAAGGCTCTGCGGCACCTTCATCTGACCAACGGAACGCTTCGCTTCCTTTCGCTTCAGCTTGGCGGATGCACTTCACTCGAAACACTCGATTTCTCGAACAACAGGATCGAGCACCTCCCGAAATGGCTCGGCAGCCTGCGATCCCTGGAGTATGCCGACTTTTCATTCAATTGCGTGGATACGACAAATACGACCGTTCCGATGAAGTGCATCGTCGGGCAGCGGCAGTGTGATTCCGTACCGGCGGCGCCCGATTCGCTTTTTGCCGCAGATACCGCGACCGTCCGCGCCATGATCGACCACGGCATCACCGGCGATTCGCCGCCGCTCATGACACACATCCAGTGTCGCGGCAACCGGGTCGTCCTGCTGCGACTTGTAATCGACAATGAAATCCGAATGGACGCGTTCGACACGCTCTGCGGCATGGCGGCCTCGCTCGACAGTCTTCGCACGCTCCATATCGTCATGCGCCACGGAGGCGGATCCTTTCCGGAGTTATCGACGGTCTTCAGGCACCTGGAGGATCTGATCATAACAGGAGGTACGCTAAGTGCTCTTCCTGAGTCGTTCGAAACCGTTTTCCCCTCGCTCAAACGGATTTCGCTGCCCGGTAATCGTTTCCGGTCCATACCTCAGGTCCTTCCAGCCATGTCCTCGCTCGCAGCCGTAGATCTGCACTTCAATTATTTATCGTCACTTTCACGGGAGGACTCACTCTGGCTCGACGGTGTAGCCGCGGCCGACCCGAGGGTGCTGTGGGATTCAGGATTCAGTCATTCGTATGAACAGGGCATGACCTGGCAGGATTCACAGCTCGAAGAGACTCCTCCTGAGGCGGCACCAACTGCTCCCTCCGAACGACGGGAAGTTTTCAAATGAAAGAACTCAACGGCACGGAATGTCAGATGTCAGGAGAAAACATGGTGAATCGATTTTTTGCGGCAATCACGGCAGGATTGTTCCTCGCCTCCTTCAATGCGACACCCATGCCGAACACGGGCGGCACACCCCTTGGGGGGATGGGAACCGGGTATGTGAAATACAATGCCCGTACCGGGGATTTCGCGGCAGGCGGGAAGGTACCTCCCCCTGCATCCGATCAGGCGAACGAATTCCAGGACAGAAAATCGATCAGTTGCGGGTTTCATTTCTTCGCCGGAGGGGAGTCGGTGATGAAAGCGAGAACCAACAACGAGAATGCCCTGTTCCCGCTCTATAACGCGAAGTTCGGAACCACCAATGAAGTAGAATTCGAGCTCAACGCGTTCGGCCCGTTCATCCCGGGCGACGATCCGCTCCATTACCGGCTCGCGACTTCTCCCCTCGCGTTCTTCGAGATTTCCGCATACAACTCCAGCCCCGCGCCCATGGAGG
>CAZGVZ010000482.1:0-3910 GCA_964529145.1 uncultured Fibrobacteraceae bacterium
TATAATACTCCCCAAAAACTGGACAGTGGTATAAGGTGGAAAAACCTTGCTTGAGAAGGGTATATTAGAATCTCAAGGAGGGCAGGAAATGGGGAGGATACGGAAGCGATTTGATGGAGCGTTCAAGGCCAGGGTAGCCTTGGCGGCGATCAAGGGAGAGCAGACCACATCAGAGATTGCCGCGAGCTATAGTGTACATCCGAATCAGGTATCGCAATGGAAAAAGCAGGTGCTGGAAGCACTCCCGGAGATATTTTCCGAGAAGCAGAAGAAACAGGAGCAGAACCGGGAGGAAGTGGAGAACGAACTGTACCGGCAGATTGGTCAGCTGAAGGTAGAGTTGGACTGGCTCAAAAAAAAATCTGAACGGCTCCATTGAGGAGAAGCGGCACGGTATCGAGCCGGCGCATCCGGATATTGGGGTACGCCGGCAATGTGAACTGCTGGGGCTTACGCGGTCCGGGTATTATTACCAGCCGCGAGGAGAGGGCGCCTATAACGAGCAGTTGATGCGGCGCATTGACGAAGAGTATACCCGGCATCCGTTCTATGGGGTAAAACGGATGACCGGCTGGCTTACGCGCCAGGGATACGCGGTGAACGAAAAGCGGGTGCGGCGGCTTTTGCGGCTGATGGGGATCATGGCCATTTACCCCAAACCGCATCTGAGCGCAGGCAGCCCCCGACCGGTGACCTATCCGTATCTGCTGCGGGGACTGATGATTACGCATCCCGACCAGGTTTGGGCAACCGACATCACCTACATCCGGATGCGGAAAGGATTCATCTATCTTGTGGCAATCATGGACTTGTTCAGCCGGTATGTGCTGTCCTGGGAGGTTTCCACGACGCTGGAAACGGAGTTCTGCCTGAGCGCCTTGGATCGGGCGCTCCTCATCGCAAAACCGGAGATATTCAACAGCGATCAGGGGGTGCAGTTTACGAGTGATGCGTTTACGGGACGGCTCACGAGTGCGGAAATCCGCATCAGTTGGGACGGGAAAGGCCGAGCGTACGACAATATCTTTGTGGAGCGTTTGTGGCGGAGCGTGAAGTATGAAGAGGTGTACCTGAAGGAGTATGCGACGGTGCGGGAAGCGGTGCGGGAGTTGAACGCCTACTTTCGGTTCTACAACACGGAACGGCTGCACCAGTCGCTGGAGTATCAGACACCGAGGAACGTATATCGGGGAGTCACCGCCGCGGGTTCGCGAGGGCATGGGTGGGAACGGATGGCCATAGGAGGAGAGTGAACAAAAGTAGAGAGAACCAGCGGTGGAAATGACGGGATATGGGAATGTGGAAAACAGAGAAACCGTTTCCCACATTCCCACACCCCTTGGAAAACGGGAAAACGTTTTCCACATTCCCACCGCACGACAACAACATACCTATATCCGAGAAACAAGGTTTACTTTCCACCAGCAGCATTACCATCTATCCATGCACCATTTGAGACAAAGCAAACAATTCCACCATATTTTGGATCGAGGCGGTCGGTACTCCATCGGAAAGCATTTATAACCTAAATTGAGCGATTTATCGCCAAGGATTCTTTGTTTAGCATTATAGACGTGTACAATCAATTGTTTATGGAAAAAGGGACCACATCCCGGGGTAATTGCGGGAGAGATTTTCCGAATTCAGGAATGAAACTGGGCTGGTACGAACGGTTTTGGGCGCACCTCTCCCCGGACATTATGCTGAACAGTTTTTCGCGTGACGGCGTGGAGCATGCGTCAGGTAAACCGGGGCGGAGACACGCACCGGTTCCACACCGTATCCAGGTGCAGCGTTTTCCAGGTGGCCGCAGTCACTTTCAGGATGATTTTTCCTCCGGTATGAACCAGTTTGGCGGCGAAATCGATGACCGTTCTCCGCACCCGTGTCGCATAGGCGTTGACCGGAACCACCCCGGAGCAGACGTCTTCCTTGAAGCACTCGAACAGGAAGAACGATACGGCCATGAGATAATAGTAGGCCGCATTCGGCGCAAACTGTTTGAACGGAAGCTCCTCATGACCGAAGTCTTTGAATCCCCGATGCACCAGTTCGTCGCATCCCCGCCCGTGGGCCAGCGCAATCACCCCTGGGCCGGTCATCTTTTCCGCTGCCCCCGCCGCCGTCAACTGCTCGTCAATCGCTTCCCCCACCCCCAGGTTGGTGTACAGGGTGGTATCCGGTCGAGCAAACTCCAACAACAGTTGCACCCCCTCCTGACGGGGACGGCAGAAGATCGCCCGGCGCGACTTTTTCCAGTTTCCCCTCCGGTCGCGGAATTCCACGTAATCCCACACCTGTTCTTTGGTCCGGTATGTCTTCCAGGAGTCAGACGGCAGTGCCGTGACCGTTTTGTGGATATCGTCGTAGAGCTTTCCGCTCACCACATAGCCGACGTTCAGTTCCTCACACACCCGAAACAGATTCTGGTCGAAAAAGCCGCTGTCCATTTTGAACAGGATCGGCACATCTTCCCGGTATCCTTTCCGGATTTTTTTCACCATATGCCGAATCATCTCTTCCACGGTGTCGCCATGATTGCTGTGCTTCTTGCCCCCGCGAAACACCGCGTCCACAATAACCCGGCCCCAGGTCATCTGCAACGGCTGGAATCCCTTCACCTTTTTGTACGTGGGCTGCACCCCGTGCCGCACCGTCGCCTCATCATTGTCCATCACCATCGTATCGATGCCCAATTCAACCACCGCAGGCTTGACAATCCGCAGCCGCCACACAAACAACATCTGCAACAACCGTCGAAACAGCCAGATGCGCGGCCAGAAAAAAGCCTGGAAAAACCGTTTGACCGCATGGGAAGAAACCAATGCCCGCGGACTCATCTCCAGGGCTCCCGCATACCCGGCATCCTCCTTCACACGGTCGAATTGCACCAGGTGACGGCTCGTCCCATCGGCAAAATAACACATCACCTGTTTCATGATGGCGTCAATGGGCTGCCCTTTCCTGTTTTTGCGCATCGACCCGAACAGCCGGTCCAGGGTGGACCGTATCCCGATTCCCTCAAGGTACCGCCCAAACAAACTCAGTCCGCCCCGCGAGGTCAGCGTATCATTCGTGATCCCAATATCAGTTATCGCGTTCGTTTTTCTCTTGCTTTGTCCCGTTTTCCTCTTCATCTTTCTTTGTACCCTCCGGGTTCGTGTTGTTGTCGATATCCACCACTGTATCTACTTCATTTACAACAACATAACTCGCGAGGGTTTCTTTTTCAAGAACGAAATCGCTCAGCTTAGGCTCTTGAAAAACCGGGATTTTCGGGCGATATTACTCCTATTCAAAGGAGCCGTGTTATGCAATTCGATTTCTATGTCACCACCGCGCTCGGTTTGGAGGAAGCCCTCGCCGGCGAACTGCGCTCCCTCGGCCTGAACATCGAAAAGGTCGACAAGGCCGGTGTTCCTTTCCGGGGGGCATTCGGGGACTGCATGCGGGCGAATCTTCATCTCCGCACCGCGAACCGCGTGGTCATGTCGCTTTCCGAATTCGGGAGCCCCGGTCCGGAGGACCTGTACGAAGGGGTGCGCGCCATCGACTGGGGACCGTTTTTCCAGGGCGATCGGACGCTCGCCGTGAGCGCGAACGTGCGGGATTCCGCGACCATCAATAACTCCCTGTTCGCCGCGCTCACCGCCAAGGACGCCATCGTGGACCAGCTCCGGGACCGTACGGGAAAACGTCCGAATGTGGACCGCGCCAATCCCGATGTCCAGGTGGTGGTGCGGATTTCCGGCGAACGCACCGTAATTGGAGTGGATACCTCCGGAGAAAGCCTCCATCAGCGGGGATACCGCCGCTCTTCGATGGAAGCGCCCCTGAAGGAGACACTCGCCGCCGGACTGGTGATTCTCTCGGGCTGGAATCTGCTGGAGGACTTTCACGACCCCATGTG
>CAZGVZ010000483.1:0-3898 GCA_964529145.1 uncultured Fibrobacteraceae bacterium
CCGCCTCCGCTGCCGCCCATTTTACTGGCCAGAAAAATGGGCGGCAGCGGAGGCGGACACGGCCGGGTCGCCGCAGGTCGCATTCCCATTCCTTCCCCGGAAACGGCAAATAACATGATGGTTCAATTCGAAGTGATACTCAAGGAGTTGTTTGACATTACCGGTAAACCTCCAAAAACGTTGTTATGAACCAGGAGCTTACATATGTGGGATTATACGGAAAAGGTGCGTGACCATTACCTCCATCCGAGAAATGTCGGTGAAATTGAAGATCCCGACGGGTACGGTGAGATCGGAAACATCACCTGCGGAGACGCGCTGAGGCTGACCTTCAAACTCGATGATTCCGGAAGGATCGATGATATACGGTTCAAGACGTTCGGCTGCGGAAGCGCCATCGCCTCGGCATCCGCGCTCACCGAAATGTGCAAAGGCAAGACCATCGAAGAAGTGAAAAAGATCACCAACAAGGATATCGCGGAGGCGCTCGACGGTCTCCCGCGCGAAAAAATGCATTGCAGCGTCATGGGACAGGAAGCACTCGAAGCGGCGATCTCATTCTATGAAAACGGCGGCAGGAAACCTGAATTCCGGAACAAGCCGGGAAGAGTGGTCTGTACCTGCTTCAACGTGACGGAACCGGAGATAGAGTTCGCGATTAAAACGAACGGTCTCAAAACGGTCGAGGACGTCACCAACTTCACCAAGGCAGGAGGCGCCTGCGGCAGCTGCCACGGGGAAATCAGGAAGATCATCGAACGTGTCTCTTCGGCCGGTCTCCAGGCTGCCGCCGTTCCGGAGCGGCGGCACCTCACCACACTTCAGAAGATCGATCTGATCCGAGAGACACTCGAACACGAGATCCGCCCCATCCTGCGAAAAGACGGGGGCGACTGCGAGCTGGTAGATGTCGATGGAGATATGGTGCACATCAAATTGCATGGTCATTGTTCGGGGTGCGCCTTTTCAAATATGACTCTCGTGTCTGTCATCGAAAAAAAGCTGAAGGAGAGCGTTTCCGACCAGTTATTGATCAGACTTGTATGATGCCGGGCCGCTCAGGAAAAGGGGCGTACTCCACGTGTTTCCTCTGGAAGCGCGGGGCCGGATCGAGACGTGAACGAGGCCGTTATTCCCCGTTTTCCTCTGCCTCTTCATCTTCTTCGTGATCGGTATGGGGCCACAGGCGCTCCGTTTCCGCGATGAGTTCACCGGTAATATCCGCCTTCGACATCAGATGGTCCAGCACTGCGGCGGTCCGCTCCTCGTCGAGCACGATACGCGTCTGTTTTGTCAATCTGGTCGGACAGTCCCATGATTTCAGCACCTCGGGAGTGACCTCGAACGCGTCCTCGATGGAAACGAAACGGTGCGCGTCCGATCTGAGCGCCATGCAGAACTCCTCGTCGAGGCAGGAGTAATCGGAAGTGTAGCGTATATGAAGTTTTTTCACGTCGGCCGTCTTGAAAATCCTGTACCAGCCCGTGATGAAGTAACGGTCCTTGTACTCGGCTTTGGTTCCAGCGTATTTGGTGATAAAGAATAGATTTCTGATCTTGGATTTTACAAAAGCGGATCTGACCTTGCTCTTCCCGCATCCGTAAAAACCGTAGGTCCCGGTTTCGTAGTTAGGCTCGGGCAGAATGTCGGTAGGCAGTTCCTCGGGAATTTCCCTTATGGGAAGTTCGGATACGGGATCGGTCGCATAAAAAACGATCATTGCGGTGTTGGAAGCCCGGTAATCCTGCCATGAGGCACTCTCGACCGAAAGATTCGTGGTGTGATCGATACTCATTGGAAACTCCTCACCATAAACGGAGGTAAAAAATGAAGCCCGTATTTTTGTACGGGCTTCCCCATCAATTTCGCTGTCGAAACAGTAAGATACCACACGCAAAAGGGAGTGTCAAGAATTGAACGCGGCGCCCGGTCACAAGATCAGCATCGCGTCACCGTAACTGTAAAAGCGGTACGATCGTTCCACCGCCTCCCTGTATGCGCTGAGCACCAGCTCCCTTCCCCCGAAAGCGCAGGTCAGCATGATGAGGGTCGACCTGGGAAGGTGGAAATTGGTGATCAGGCCGTCGACCATACCGAACCGGTAGGGAGGAAGAATCATGATGCCGGTGGTTCCCTCGCTCGGAACGAGCCGCCCGCAGGTAGAGAAGCTATGCTCAAGGACCCGCACGACAGTGGTCCCCACAGCGATGATTCGCCCGCCTTCCGCTCTGGTCCGGGAGATCTGCTCGGCGGATTCGGGCGTCACGACATATCGCTCCTCATGCATGCGATGATCGGCGGGGTTTTCGACTTTAACAGGCCTGAAGGTCCCTGGGCCGACATGCAGGGTCACCGTGGAAACACCCACTCCCATGTTTCGCAATTCATCGATCAGGGAGGATGTGAAATGGAGTCCGGCGGTGGGAGCGGCAACCGCACCGTCAACCTCGGCATATACAGTCTGGTAAGCTTCGCGGTCGAGGGGCCCGTCCACCCGGGAGATGTAATGCGGGAGAGGCATATGGCCGTACCGGTTCATGATCGACTGGATGTCGCTGAACGCTCCCTCCTCGAGACGGATCAGCCGTTCTCCATCTGGAAGAGATCCGGTTATACGCATGCGCACTTCGTGATTTTCCTCCAGTATCAGCACCGTTCCAGGCCCCATCCTGCGTCCTGGCCTGACCAGTGCTTTCCAGGTGAACTCGTCGTGTCGTTCGAGAAAAAACAGTTCCACCCTGCCACCGGAAACTTTTCTCATATGCACGCGGGCCGGTACCACTCTGGTGTTGTTGAACACGAGCCGGTCTCCCGGCCTGAGGAGCCGGGGCAGATCCCTGAACAGCACGTGCCCGAAGCGCCCGGTTCCGCGTGTGAGGACCATGAGCCGGCAGATGTCGCGCGGTTCAGCCGGTTGCTGGGCGATACGCTCGCCCGGAAGGTGATAATCGAAATCGTCAATATGCATTATATCCGCTCTCCCCGAATTTGCCGGCAGGCACTACGCGCAGGGGCGCTTCACGGGTGATCACATCCCTGCTCTTGCGGGATGCCTGGAATCCCGGCTACGGCTATGCTCCGTTCTTCAGATCAACAATTTCATTTCAGAGTGAATTCGATTACCTGCCGTCCGCGGATGCGGACCGGAACCCCTTTATTGAGCGCGGGTTTGAAGCGCCACGTGGAGATGACTTGCCGGGCGGCTTCGGTAATCGTGACGTGCGGAGACCGCACGACTTCGATCGAACTCACTTTTCCCTGGGTGTCGATGATGATGATCACCTCCAGAATTCCCTCGATTTCCAGATCCCGGGCACGATCCGGGTATGGTATCGGAGGCTGGTAGAGCGGAACCGCCGCGACATCGGTCTCACCCTCTTCGAAGATGACGGCCGCGAGTTCCTGTTCGGCCATGACAGCCTCACCGGAACCCTCTACCGACAGATCCGGGGCGAATTTGAACTGCAATCCCCCGGCGGTCCCGCGGGGGGAAGCCCGGTCGGAAGGACGGACAGTGCGTTCCTTTGGTGCCTCCTCCCTTTTCTCCGGTTTTTTGAACTCCATTACGACCTGGGCAGGAGGCGGCACACCCAACGTTTCCGCCACCTGATCCTCGAACAGTTGGTGAAGAAGGGGAAAGAACGAAAAGAGAAGGAGATTCACCGCCACGGTAATGACGGTGACGAGCAGGGCAGCGGCGATTTTTTCAGCGGTAAGCCTCATGTCACCGGCGATCCGCAGCGATCGAAACACGCCTGGCACCCGCCATGGCGCACTGATCCATTACCTCCACCGCGCGTCCTATGGACGAATGGCGGTCAGCGACGATCACAACTGAAGCGTCCGGACGCTTCTCGATTTCCCGGGCAATGAGATGCTTGAGCCGGTCGATCCCTAC
>CAZGVZ010000484.1:0-2927 GCA_964529145.1 uncultured Fibrobacteraceae bacterium
TATCGCAATTCCGAGAAAACAGCCGGAATTCAGAAATGATGGAATCGCATTTTTTCACAACTTTCAAAGATTTCCTTCGGGATATGACAGTTTCGGTAAGTAACAACTTGATTCATCCCCGCCGTAAATCACATTCACCATATCCTTCATATCGTTTTCTGGATAATGGATTGTCTACACCAAGAATCCTCTTCCATGCTCGTATTACATGCTCTGCGATCGGTTCCCAAGAACTTCACTGTATCTTGTTCCTCTGCTGTTCCATCATGATATCGAGCTTCCGAAGCCTCGAGATCGTCTCCTCCTGAGCGCCGATGACCGCGTTGAGACTGTCGCGCTGTTTCGTCGCGATTTTCATTTCCAGTTTCAGGCGATCTATCGTCCGTGCCTCTCTCTTTTCTCCTTCATATGCCGCAGTGATGAGCTCCTCGAGGGAGTCCCGCGCCCGCAGGGACATAGAATGGTCCCGCAGGGTCCGCCTCCAGTTGAGGTACCTCGGGGAATCGGGCCCTCCATGCAGGCAGAGGTACGAGACGTAGCCGGAAATCTTTTCGGGATCATGGGCGGGACTGGCATGGTGAATTGACAGTTCGAACAGGCGCATGATGATTTCGAGCGCGGATAGTTCACCGGTGGCCGCGGTGTCCGCCGGATCAGTCTTTGCGGCCGAATCCGTGGAACGGGCTTTCACTCCGGCAAGCAGGGCCTCGAGCCTGTTCGTTTCCTCCAAGATCTTCTTTGCATCGAAATCCCGGTATTCGTTCCAGAGCGGTTCAGGGCACTGATGCACCTCTAAAGCTGGAGGAGGCGCGCAGAGGACGAGCAGGAGCCCTGCAGCGATCACTTTATCGCGGCATACCGGAAATCCCATTGCGATTGGCAGGATGGAAAAAGGCGGCAAGACCGGTCTGCCCGCCGCGTTTTCAGATTTTAGTTCCACCGGTTTTCTGCGCCTCATGTTCCCCTCTCTTCTTTCCACCGCGCCGGTCGACCACCAGATTGCTGGTCTGGAATGTTTTCGCGTACTTCTTGAGTTCCGCGAGAATCTCTCCCACCTCGATATAGTTGCGTACAGGCGTTTTAGTGGTATTGATCGCCGCGATAGAGATGGTCATGATCGGGAACGTCAGGGCCTCGCCTTTACGGCTAACGCTCCGGATGCACTTACGGGCGAGGTCCTCGCGGTCGTAAAATCCGCCGATTCGACGGTCGAACTTCTCGATGATATCCCTGCACTGTTTCTCGAAGCTGTCGGGTCGTGCGAGGAGGACGAAATCGTCGCCGCCTATATGACCGATGAAATCCGCGCCGTCACCGTGCTCCCGGGTCGCCTGCTGGATGATTTCCGCGGTCATCTTGATGACTGCGTTGCCCCGGCCGTACCCGTAGCGATCGTTGAAGGGTTTGAAGTTATCCAGATCCATCATGCAGAACGCGAACGGTTCACCGCGTTCGATCATTTGTTTCACCATGTTTTCAATTGCGATGCCCCCGGGCAGGCGGGTCAGCGGACTTGCGTCCTTGTAGGCTTCCTCCAGTTTGATCAGGCGCTCCGCCATTTCGTTGAACGAGACAGAAAGGTCCCCAAGTTCGTCGCGGCTTTTGACTTTAGGTAAATGGATGAACGTACCGAGCGATACCATCTGTGCGGCCGCTTTGAGGATACCTATGGAACTCAGGATGTTTTTACTTATGAGCGTGGTGACGAGAATGATCAGGGCGATGCCGGCGACGGTCAGAACGGCCACCTCCCGGAATGTCGCGTGACCGATCCGGGCAATAACCTTCATTTTTTCCGCCTGATTTCCCTTCGCTTGCCGGCTGATACTCCGAAGGATGCTCACCTGACGGTCGAATGCAGTGAGCAGGAGAGTATCGATGAGACGAGGAATGGAATCGGCCCCGCGGCCGGTATCGAAAAGCGCCCTGAAATTCCGTGTATAATCGTCGTGGCAGAGCGCGACTGTATCGAAGGCATCATACATCCCGGTGATTCCGGATACGGACCGGTGCTCCAGAGTGAACTCCTCGTCCCGCCGCGTGAAAAAAGTGAGCGTCTCCACGCTTTTTAAAATCTGGTACCGGCGTCCGTACGATTCCTGCGCCAGAAGAATATTCCCCATGTTTTCCGCCGCTTTCTCGGCGACCATATCCACGGTGACTATCTCATTCATGATGAGGTTGACACGGCCCAGGCGTACCAGCGTCAGGGAGGCAATAGAGAACATCAATACCAGCAGAGGAAAAAAACCCAGCAGGATCTTGAAACCTATGGCGAGTCTGACGCCGTCTCTTTTTATAGCCGCCATGGAATGCACTCACGTGAGGAAATACCCGAATCAGATTCAAATTCAAGTACTTATCATTGTACATTCAAAGGGTCGTTTGTCCAAGGACTTTTTTCTTCGGGTCGGTTGAAGAGAGCCGGTCAGGCCCGCAGGGGTGGAAAGACGATTCGGAATGCAGGCGCCCGGGGGCTCCGGGCGCCCTTTCCTTATTTTCCAGCGGGCGTGATTTTCCGCACCATGATCACTCCCTCGATCGCCTTTATCTTGTCGACAAGCCCAGGAGTGACCTCGCCGCCGATGTCGATAATATTGTAGGCGTAGTCTCCCTTGTGGCGATTGATCATGTCGTCGATATTGATCTTTTCGGAAGCAAGAAGGGTCGTGATCTGCCCGACCATGTTCGGAATGTTCCTGTTCGCGATGACGATTCGCTGGTTCAGAGGCTGACCCAGGTCGCAATCGGGAAAATTGACGGAATTCTTTATGTTACCGGATTCGAGAAAATCACGCACCTGGTTGACGGCCATGATCGCGCAATTGTCCTCAGCCTCGGGCGTGGAGGCCCCAAGGTGGGGAATCGAAATCACCCGCTCGTTTTCAAGCAATTCCTCGTCCGGGAAATCGGTCACATAGGCTGCT
>CAZGVZ010000484.1:2937-3893 GCA_964529145.1 uncultured Fibrobacteraceae bacterium
CCAGCCCTCCGCGGGAAAAGTTGAGCAGCCTCACCCCTTTCTTCATGAGAGCCAGCCTTTCGCGGTTGACCATTCCCTTTGTGTTGTCGTTGAGAGGCAGATGCAGCGTCACGTAATCGGATTCAGGGAGCAGACTTTCGAGGCTCCTGGCGCGTTTGACGCTGCTCGACAGCCCCCAGGCGGCTTCGATGGAAATGAACGGATCATATCCGGTCACCTGCATGCCGAGCGCCACGGCGTCGTTGGCGACCATGACTCCGATCGCTCCGAGCCCCACCACGGCCAGCCGTTTACCTTTGAGCTCCGGCCCGACGAAGTTGGATTTGCCCTTCTCTATGAGCTTTGGCACCTCGTCCCCTTTACCGATCTGAGTCTTCGCCCAGAGCACCGCCGGGACAAGGTTACGGGAGGCGATCAGCATCCCGGCAAGCGCCAGCTCCTTGACACCGTTCGCGTTGGCTCCCGGGGTGTTGAACACCACGATACCCCGCTCGGAACAACGGTCTACCGGAATGTTGTTCACTCCTGCGCCGGCGCGCCCGATGGCCTTGACCGAAGCGGGAATTTCCATCTCGTGCATCGCCGCGCTGCGGACCAGGATCGCGTCGGGATTGAGTATCTCCGAAGCGACCTCGTATCCGCTTTGCAGAACCAGGTTCAGACCTACGGAAGAGATTTTGTTGAGAGTCTGGAGTTTATACATGGGTATCTCCTTTCAACCGTGCTTCGCTTCGAAAGTTTTCATGAAATCGACGAGTCTGGTTACGCCCTCGACCGGCATGGCGTTGTAAATACTCGCGCGCATTCCGCCTACCGACCTGTGACCTTTGAGGTTCACGAGTCCGGCTGCGGTCGCCTGCTTCAGGAAATCGGCGTTGAGTTCATCGGTCGGCAGAACGAAAGGAACGTTCATCAAAGACCGGTACTGCGGAACCACCGTTCCTTTGAACAGGCTC
>CAZGVZ010000485.1:0-3858 GCA_964529145.1 uncultured Fibrobacteraceae bacterium
TAACCAGGTCCTGTTGTCTGAGGAGCGTCTGCAGGTCATCGTGGCCCCAATCGTGGTTTCCCGGAATGAAAATCACGTCGCACCCGCTGATTTGGGGGATTTCCATGAGCATCGTCAGTCGTTTTTCAGCGATCGTCCGGTTTTTTTCCGGTATTCCGTAAGGATACACATTATCGCCAAGATATACGATCAGGGTTTTCTCCTGCAGCTTCGATGCCCAGCAACGAAGCTGTGCAAGAACCCCGGGGCTCGTTTCCGGTTCTCCGGCGTCCCCTATCAGGAGCAGCCTTGCACAAATCCGTTCGGAGGAGTACAGATCGGATCGCAGGTTTTCGAACTCCTCGCGGTGAACATAGGGTGTGGTGAGAGAGCAGGCAAGAACGAGAGAGGCAAGCGGCAACAATGGCCGCCATGAGCGCCGGTAAGATCCGGCAACAGAGGGGCGACCCGTTTCCCGGGTTCCTCCGCGAATAGGTTCATCAATGACTCCACCGGATTTTCGCGTGACTATATCCGATGTTGCACAATGCGATGGGAACGCCGGTTTCGACACCGGTTTTCGAGGGCGGCTTTTCATGGCTCCTCCCATGGCGAACGTGGATGACGGACGGTAAACCTTTCAAGCCGGCGTGCAGGAATGCCTCTCTATCGGGGCACTCGGGTTTCCGGGTCGGCTCCCGCCGGCGGCTGCACGAAGGGTGTCATCGTGATCGCCGCACAGGGAGACTCCGCCTACGGTATTCAGGCTCCGCGGTAAACGGCTGCAATGCCTGTCTGCGGACTCATCACTCCTTGTCGTAAGGTTTCTGCAGTACACCTGATGTACCGCTTACACCGATTCTTCCGGCCCGGATTCGCGAAGAAAGCGAATCGTCACTTGTGGATTTCAGGATCTATTTCATTATGGCGCCTAAGGCGTGCGGCGCTTCTGCATGTTTTCGTGGGAATGAGACCCGGGACCGGGCGCCGGAACGTGCTTTTGTAAAAGAGTCTGGCCTCGATCGGACGACCGGTTGATGATGAGATGCGCGGCGGCGGCGATCGGAACGGGTTCGCAGCGCGAAGGGCATATCGGACCCCGTGACACGCCGGAAGCGCCTGCAATCCTTTTATGCCGCATTCCGCGAAGCGGATCGCGTAAGGGGTCGTCCGGTTCAGGTTACATTAAAAAATACTATAATCCTTTTGATCTACCAACGAACTCAAAAGATTCAATCGTCGACATGCTCCGCATCTTTCTTCCCGCAGGATCAAATGAGGCCCGGATGACCGACCAGATCGACACGCACATCAACAAGATCGTCGAACTCGGTTTCGCGCGGCGGCTGCGCACCGACAGCAGTTCGATCGAGGTCCGCAGGATTCTCAAGGCGTTCATCGACACCCAGTGGCTCGACCAATTCGACTCGAGGCTGAAAACCTACGCTTCCGCGACCGGAGCGGGCTGCAATGGCTCCGGCGCAAGGGCGCCGCGAAACGAAGAGGGAAAGGATGCATCGCCCGATGAGTGTGGAACAGTTGACTTTCGTTTCAATGAGTCTGGATCGTTACAAATCTTTTCACCCCCTGTCCCGGCCCGTTCAACGCCTCTCCAGTCAGGGGGCCAGACCGCGTACTCTCATCGGAATTTC
The DNA here is from genome assembly GCA_964529145.1 of uncultured Fibrobacteraceae bacterium. GTDB lineage: Bacteria > Fibrobacterota > Chitinivibrionia > Chitinivibrionales > Chitinispirillaceae > JAFGNB01. The sequence continues at coordinate 1,632 of CAZGVZ010000485.1, forward strand.
CCAGCCGATCGACGGAAAATCTTCACCGCCGCACTATCAATTGCCATTGCCGGGAGAACCATTTATTTTGGAAGAATATCACAAAAACGGGAAGCGTCATGCCCGCAGATCGCTTCGACAGCTTCTCGTTTTTTCGCGACTTCAGCTCGCGGCACTGCGGGTTCACGCGCCCAGGCTCGTGACAGGGCGGAATCTTTGCTTGCCGGACAGCGGCTCTCCGGCTGACCGGCACTACGGTCCGATCGTATCCGGGACGTGACGGGGGGAAGGTGCGTGCGGAATCCTTCCGGATTCCCTGAGAAACCGGATACAACCAACAGAGATGAAATTTTCCAACGCGAAGTGGAACCTAAAAGGCGCTTATCTACCACCGCCAGAGCCGTAGACTCGCTTGGAACGGGCCCACACAGACAAGGCCAAATGCATTGCATTCCAAGTATGCCGTTGTACTCCACCGGGAGAGCCGGTGGTTTCCCTCCCCTGGCCAAACGGGGAGAAAAAATTGCCCGTCGTATTGAGTACCAAAGAGGCAGCGTCGTTACTGTCGCGGATCGACAACTTAAAGCACCGTTGTATTCTGTGGATTATTTACTCCGGAGGATTGAGGATTTCCGAGGCGGTACATCTCCGTTTAAAGGATATCGATTTCGATCGCATGCAACTGCATATTAGAAAAGGAAAAAAGGATAGTTATACCGTTTTATCCAGGAAGACGGGAATACTCTTACAGCAATATCTGGCGGAAAACAAGCCGACCGATTGGCTTTTTCAAGGGCAAAAAGGAGGAATCTATTCTGTTCAAAAGTATTCAGATGATTTTTATGAAAGCAATGCAAAATTCTGGAATAAATAAAAAAGCTTCCGTGCACACGCTTCGACACTCGTTCGTAACCCATCTTCTCGAAAATGGTACTGATTTGTGGTATATCCAGGAATTAATTGGGACACAGTGGCTCCAAAACAACGGATATTTATACACACGTTCCAGGGAGAAAAGGTTCGGCTATTTTTATCGATTCCATACTTCCTCGCCAATTTAGGTACAAGATACGACGGAATGTTTTCAACGACCTGCTTCAATAATGTAAATTTATTCTTGGCTGGCTTCATCGTGACCTCCATGTTAAATGTTCTGCAACTTTAACATGTCACGTGGCCTGCCTCTATGTCAACTTTCTTGAAATCCTATGGGATGGTAGTGAAAAAAAATTAAGACCGTCGCCTGAAATATGAGATAAAATAGTAGGTGCAAATTTACAGCGTACAACAGCGCGAGCCCAAAATTTGCCCCACACTATAGTTTCGAAAACTTCGGGCGAGTGCGCCGGAACATTATTTTCATTTTTGGCCACTTACAGTACCATCCCTTTTTCTAAATATGAAAGGACAAAATGGAATTCGCATTTTTTTATGAATACTATCCGGATCTGGCAGAAGAAGAAACAAGAAGTTTAATAATTACAAATACTGATTATGATGTTCCACTTGGAAATTATGGATATTGCGAGATGTTTTGCACGGATCCTAAATGTGATTGCAGGAGGGTCATTTTGAATGTTGTCGACAAGGATTTTAACACCCTCGCAATGATTGGATACGGCTGGGAAAATGAATACTATTATAAAAAGTGGTTTGGTTCAGACTACTTCACACATGAAGATATTAAAGAATTTATGGGACCAACTCATCATAATGGAGTCGTAGAATCAAAATATGCTGAATTTTTTCTTGAATTTTTTAAAACAACATTAATAAATGATAAGGAATACATTAATAGAATTAAAAATCATTATCGAATGGTCAAAAACCTTCAGAAGAAAAAGAGAATAATTAAAAAGTAATACCCCTTTTTACCGCGGTGTTCGTATTATGGCCTTTGCGGCTTCCTTCAATATTCCCGTAAACGGTCGATACCGTCGTGTCAACATCGATACACACGCAATCGTAATCGATGCCGCAGGTAGCCCAAACCCGCCTGCGCATGTGGGCGCCAATTGTCAGCAACGCCCTCGATTGATTCAGGCACAATGACGCCAGATAACGCCAGAACGTGCTGATCGCCGGCAGTATGCTTACTCCAAGAATCCCACACACCATCGGGTCCTGCCGTATGAAGCCGAAATGGCCGATGCGTGCGAAACCTATGAATAACAACATTAAAAATCCAAACACCATCCGGTAACAACCAAGTTCAGGCTTCCTTGAAGGTGAACAATAGTGATTCTCG
>CAZGVZ010000486.1:0-1812 GCA_964529145.1 uncultured Fibrobacteraceae bacterium
TTCCACGAACGATCTCACTACCAACATGTACGGCTCAGTGTTCAACGGTGGGGGGTGTCCTTTCTCGAGCAATGCCAAGGAGAGCTGGGTCTCCAACCTCGACGGCATGCACGAAGCCGCATCGAAATCCAGACTGGGTATTCCGATACTCTACGGAATCGATGCGGTTCACGGCAATGCTACCCTGGAAGGTGCGACCATTTTCCCGCACAATATCGGCATGGGCTGTACAGGAGATACCGCACTGGTCGCGAAGATGGCGAACGTTACGGCCAAAGAGTGTCGTGCGGTCGGGATCAACCTCAACTTCGGTCCAGCCATCTCGGTGGTGAGAAACGAAAAGTGGGGACGCTCCTATGAAGGGTACGGTGAAACTCCGGAAATCAACAGCACAATGGCTGCCGCATATGTCCGGGGACTTCAGGGTTTCGGAGACCTTTCCCGTCCGGACGCAGTCGCGGCATGCGCCAAACACTTCATCGGAGACGGCGGCACCACCGACGGTATCAATGGCGGGATTACCGAACTTTCCGAAGCTTCCATGAGAGCGATCCACCTTCCACCATACCAGGCGGCCGTCATGGAAGGGGTTGCCTCGGTCATGCCTTCCTACAATGCCTGGAAGCGAAACGGTGCCGATGTCCGCTGTACGAACGACAAATTTTCACTCACCGACATGCTCAAGACCGGTCTGAACTGGGATGGTCTTTGCCTCTCGGACTGGGATGCGATCCCCCAGGCCGTGGGTGAGTTCGCCTATACGGCGGCGAACGTCGGCACGGCGATCGGCGCTGGAATCGATATGGCCATGATAGCGAAGGATTATGCGGCGCTGGACCAGTACGGGCAGCAGCTGAGGGTGAGGGAATATATCGAATCACTCAAGCAAGTCGCCGGCAGCTCAGTTCCGCTCACCCGTCTGGACGATGCGGTCAAGCGGATCCTGCGATTGAAGTACCGTCTCAACCTTTTCGAGAGCGCTAAATCCAATCCCACACTGCTTGCGGAATTCGGCTCCGCGGCCCATCGGGCCATCGCACGCGAGTGCGTGCAGAAATCTCTGGTCCTGCTCAAAAACGAGGGCAATGCACTCCCGCTGAAAACTGCCGAAAAGGTCGTGGTGGTAGGGCCCTTCGCGAATAAACTGGGCGCACAGTGCGGCGGATGGACGATCTCCTGGCAGGGCAGCGTCGATCATACCACCATTGCAGGGACCACCATTCTCAAAGGTTTGCAGGACGCCGGAGGAGCGAACGTCAGCTTCAGTGAAAACGGTGAAAACATTGCCGATGCCGATAAAATCGTCCTGGTGATCGGAGAAGCTCCGTATGCTGAAGGCCAGGGCGATCACGGAAGGACCAATCGACCGGAAACATATTCCGATTGTCCTCAGTGTGACACGTATAAAAACAAGGCAATGTCCATTAACCTCACGGAGTGCCCACACGCGGATCTGATCGACAAATGCATGAACTCCTCGAAACCGGTGATCGTGGTCCTGCTTTCCGGACGTCCCATGATCATCAATCCCGTGCTCGAAAAATCGAAAGCGTTCGTTGCAGCCTGGTTGCCCGGTTCCGAAGGGGCCGGAGTCGCCGACGTTCTATACAACGCCAAGAACTTCACAGGCAAACTCACGCATACTTGGCCGAGTTCGATCGAACAGATCCCTGTGAATACCGGAACCGCCTACTCAGATGAAAAGAAAGGCAGCGGAGGTACGCCGCTGTTCGAGTACGGTTTCGGTATGAAGTATTGAAATCGATCGGGCGCGATTCAATCCCGGAGGCCTCTTCTCCAAAAAAATGAGGA
>CAZGVZ010000486.1:1822-3857 GCA_964529145.1 uncultured Fibrobacteraceae bacterium
TCCGGCGTATCTCGTGGCCAACCCGGCCGCGAAGGGAGGCCCGTTTTTCACGGCCGATTTTACGCTCAAGCACCCGCTTCCGTTCCGCCGACTGTAATGGAGAAACGGCTCCGGCCGGAGTTACTCCAGCTTTAGAAGACGGTCTGCTCCTCGATTTGAAAAACGTGGTGCAGGAGTGTGCCTGTAATTACTTGAAACCTGTTCCTGCTGGTGAACAGAGAACGTGTCCTCAGCCCCTCACCACAGGCATTTTCCGCAGGATACCATTTTTTACGGGGTGATGACACCACGCCTTCCCGCGGGATCACGATCTCCCGCAATCGCCTGTACTACACCGGAGTACACCCATTCCCTCCCTGTTGAACCGCGGAATCGGTATTTCCACTATCATGATATATTTTAACTCTCTTCGAACCGGAGATTTGCGACTCATGCATGCAACCATTCCTCGAAAGCCCCGAGTCGCCGGCGACAGTACGGGTCCGCTTCTTTCCGCACTGCTTCTGACACTCTTTTTCTCCACGGCATTCTCCGCCCCCGGAAGCGACCACATACGCCTCAATCAGCTCGGCTTTCATACATTCGGCCCTAAACTCGCCATCGTGGCGGATGCGGAGGCCTGGTATTTCACAATCAGGAGCCCTGACTGCGTGGCGATCCATTTCAGGGGTGAACTTTCCAAAGATACGGTGTGGTCCCGCTCCGAAGAACATGTTAAAATCGCCGATTTTTCCGGTTTCACAGGAACGGGAACCTTTGTCGTGTACGTGAACGGGGTTGGCGCTTCACATCCATTTTCCATCTCCGACAGCTGCTGGCGCGAGGTGTCGCGTGGAGTTATCAGGGCATTCTACTATCAACGCGCCTCCACCGCGCTTCCGTCCCCGTTCGCCGGCATTTGGAGCCGGAGAGCCGGGCACCCCGATACCCGCGTGACCGTACACGCATCAGCGGCTTCGGATCAGTCGCGGCCGGGAGCACGGAGCGCCGGTATGGTCTTCTCCTCCCCTAAGGGATGGTACGACGCAGGCGACTACGGCAAGTACGTTGTCAACGCGGGAATCACCACCGCCCAGCTGCTGCTCCTCTATGAGCAGTTTCCCGGCTTTTTCGACGATTTTTCACTGAACATCCCGGAATCCTCGGACCGGACGCTTCCCGACCTGCTCGACGAGATCAAGTGGGAACTGGATTGGCTGCTCACGATGCAGGACCCGGCAGACGGCGGCGTGTACCACAAACTTACCGGAAAGGTGTTCATCGGCGACCTGGCCCCGGCGGACGCGAACGAAGCCCGATATTTCATCGGTAAGGGATCTGCGGCCACCTTCGATTTCACTGCTGTATGTGCGATGGCATCCCGCGTTTACCGGGAATTCCTGCCGCTGTTCGCCGACTCCTGCCTTTCAGCAGCCAGATACGCATGGGAATGGGGGGAAGCACACCCGGACAGTGCCTATAGAAATCCTCAGGATGTCGTAACCGGAGAATACGGCGACGGCTCGCTTAAGGACGAACGTGTGTGGGCTGCACTCGAACTCTTTCTGGCGACCCGCGACTCCTCCTATCTGGACGCGGTCGCGGACGTGCGAAAGAGCTTCAATGTTCCCTCATGGCCCGCGGTCGGCATGCTCGGGTTTTATTCAATGGCTCTGGGTACAGGCGACACCGCGGCGAGAAACGGCATACTGCACGCTGCCGATGCGCTCCTCAAAAGGACCATGACGACTCCCTACCGTACCAGCGTCAACAACGAGTTCTATTGGGGAAGCAATGGCGTAATCGCCAACCAGGGAGTGCTCATGCTGGTCGCGTATCTCTTGACAAGGGACATCGCCTATCTCGAAGGCGCGATTCACTCGTGCGACTACCTTTTCGGAAGAAACGCGACAGGGTACAGCTTCGTCACGGGATACGGGTCCCGCACTCCTTTAAACCCGCACCATCGCCCCTCACTGGCCGACGGTATCGCCCCGCCGGTTCCGGGTTTCCTGGTGGGTGGTCCCAATTCCGAGAGTCCACGGGATGGGGAAAA
>CAZGVZ010000487.1:0-3832 GCA_964529145.1 uncultured Fibrobacteraceae bacterium
AAGCCAGACCGTGGTCACCCCGAGCGATTCGAGGTAGGCCATCTTTTGCGTGAGGCCGGCGAAATCTCCTATCCCGTCATCATTGCCGTCGAAGAACGATTTCACGTGGAGTTGATAGATCACCGCGTCCTTGTACCAGAGCGGATCATGTTTCATCGATTCCCGCAGGCTCATGTGACGGTTTCCTTCATCATGCCACGACCCGGTCGGGTTCAGGTCGTTTCCCGCCCGCCCTCCGTGGACTCGTAGACTCGGCACGTCAGGGCAGGCACCTCGATCCGGACACCGGCGACCTCCGGGGCGTCGGGCCCTTCGCCATCCCACCTCCGGTCTCCGCTCGCGACAAGGAGCCGCCATGTCCCCTCGAACGGAAACGGCGAAAACAGGGTTTCCGGTCCGTAATTGAAGACCGAAAAAACCGCCTCCCGACCCTTTCTGCGCAGTACCGTGAGCGCGTTCCCGCCCTCCGGATACATTGACACCAGCATCCCTTCGAAAGTCAGGCTGCCCAGCACCGGATTGCTTCTGCGCAGCGCGATCAGAAACCTGTAGTAATCGAGCATTCGCGCTCCCCTTCCGGCTGAGGGTTTTGTCCAGTCCAGTTTCGAGGAGATGAATGTACTCTCATCCGTGGGATCCGGGGCCGTGCCCTCCCGGTGAAACGCCTCGAATTCACGCTTACGACCTTCGAGAACCGCCTCCCGGAGAGCGGGGTTTTCAAAATCGGCGAAATACAGGAACGGATTCGTTTCCCCCCACTCCTCCCCCATGAACAACATGGGAAGCATGGGCGAGAGAATCACCGTTGCCGCCGCGAGGCGGGCTGCGCCGGCCCCGGCGATCGAAACTAGCCTTCTTCCGTACATGCGGTTGCCGATCTGGTCGTGATTCTGCGAACAGACCACGAACGCTGTGGACTGGAGACCGTCGGGTCTGGCTCCGTATCTTCTTTTCCGGTATCGCGAATAATCGCCCCTGTAGGAGTAACCGTACTGAAACGCCCTTGCGATATGGGACGCGGATTCGAAATCCTCGTAGTATCCCATCCTTTCCCCGGTCAGGACCGCATGCATCGCGTGATGCAGATCGTCACTCCATTGCGCATCGATTCCCATTCCTCCTTTTTCAGGCGGTCCGATGATCCTGGGGTCGTTGAGATCGCTTTCCGCTATAAGGAACCGCCGCCGCCCGGATCTCTCCCCTAACGCCTTCACCTCTTCCGCGAGGTCCTCGAGGAAATGGCGGGCGCTCAGGTCGAAAATCGAATGCACCGCGTCAAGTCGCAGCCCGTCGATATGAAACGTTTCGAGCCAGTAGAGCGCGTTCCGTATGAAATAGGACCGGACGTGGTCGCTGAATTCATCGTCGTAATTGACCGCCCACCCCCACGGAGTCCTGTACTTATCCGTTGTGAAGTAAGGCCCGTAATCCTGCAGATGGTTTCCCTCGGGCCCCAGATGGTTGTACACCACATCGAGAATGACGGCCAGTCCGCCCCCGTGGCACGAGTCGACCAGCGACTTCAGACCGTCGATTCCTCCGTACGCCGGATGCACAGCATAAGGATAGACACCGTCGTATCCCCAGTTGCGCGCTCCGGGGAAATGCCCGACCGGCATGATCTCCAGCGCGGTCACGCCGAGCTCCTCCAGATGCCCCAGACGTCGCTTCACGCCATCGAACGTTCCCTCGGAAGAGAATGTTCCCGCGTGCAGCTCGTATATGATCGCACCTCCGGGATCGATACCTTTCCAACCGCCGTCGTGCCAGCGGTACGAGCCGTGATCCACCACGGCCGAAGGACCATGGATTCCCTCGGGCTGCCACTGCGAAGCGGGGTCCGGCCTTTCCTTCCCTCCATCTATACGGTAAAAGTAGGTGAATCCGTGCCTAATGCCGCGCTCCCTCCTGAACCAGTACCCGTTGCCTTCTCCGGTCATTTGAGACGAACGTCCTCCTCCGCTATCGATCAGGTCCATCGATTTCGCCCCGGGAGACCAGACCCGGAACAGGCATTCCCCTCCGGTGTCGAGAAGCGCGCCCACAGGGGTCAGCGGTATGGATGCGGCCGTTTGGCTCATAAGGTCCGCTCAGCAGCCTGTTCCTGCGTACCTGACGTCCTTATCCTTCCGGCGCGCCGCGGCTTGCAGAGCAGCGCCATTGAACGGGCTTCCATGGTGTAACGTTCGAGCGGTTGCACGAATTCTCCTTTCGTCACGACACGCCCGGTGTCGAACATGACAAGCCACGACCGTTTTGCATAAGGTATCCTGAAATCCACCGGCTCGAAATGAGAGTTCATGATCATGTAAAAAGTGTCGTCAACGATTTTTTTCCCTTTACTGTTGACGTCATCGATTCCGCTTCCGGGCAGGAGCAGCCCTATCGACATTGCGCTCTTCCAGTCCGCATCCAGCATTTCCTTACCGTCGGATTTCACCCAGTGCAGATCCCTGGTACGTCCGCCGAGGATTTTCTTTCCCTGGAAAAATTTCTTGCGGTGGAAAGTCGGATGAGTTTTTCGAAGCTCGATCACCCTAGTGACGAACTCGCGCAGTTCCAGCGCCTCGGCATCAAGCTCCCAGCCGATCCATGCGAGCTCGTTGTCCTGGCAATAGGTGTTGTTGTTCCCAGACTTCGTCCTGCCGACCTCGTCTCCGGCGAAGAGCATAGGCACACCCTGGGAGAGGAAGAGCGTCGCGGCCAGGTTCTTCATCTGCCGCATGCGGAGGCTTCTTACGCCGGGATCCCCGGTGGGTCCCTCCACCCCGCAGTTCCAGGAGTTATTGTCGTCAGCTCCGTCCCGGTTGTCTTCGCCGTTCGCCTCGTTGTGTTTCCGCTGGTAGGTGACGAGGTCGCGAAGCGTGAACCCGTCATGACAGGTGATAAAATTGACGCTTGCCGAAGGTTTGCGATGGCCCGGCTCGTAGAGATCGCTCGAACCGGTCAGGCGGTAGCAGAAGTCCGAAAGCTGCCCGTCGTCGGTTTTCCAGAACCTGCGTACCGTGTCGCGGTACCTGCCGTTCCATTCTGTCCAGAGGTGGGGGAAATTGCCGACCTGGTATCCTCCGGGGCCGAGGTCCCACGGCTCGGCGATGAGTTTGACCTCCGAAAGCTCCGGATCCTGCTCGATGATGTCGAAAAATGTCGACAGCTTGTCCACGTCGAAAAATTCCCTTGCGAGGGTGGACGCGAGATCGAACCTGAATCCGTCCACATGCATTTCCCGCACCCAGTACCGGAGGCTGTCCATGATGAACTGCAGGACCCGGGGGTGGCGGAGGTTGAAGCTCCCGCCGCATCCGCTGAAATCCATCACGTATCGTTTGTCTTCGGGACTGAGGTTGTAGTAGGAGGCATTGTCGATTCCCTTGAAGCAGAGCGTGGGCCCCAGATGGCTCCCCTCCGCAGTGTGGTTGTATACCACATCGAGGATCACCTCTATTCCCGCCAGGTGAAGGTTTTTCACCATCGCCTTGAATTCCGCGACCTGCTGTCCCGCCGCTCCTGTCGCAGCGTAGCGGCAGTCGGGCGCGAAGAACCCGATCGTATTGTATCCCCAGTAATTCGTGAGTCCCTTTTCAATCAGGTTGCGATCGTTGACATGCTGCTGAACTGGCATCAGTTCGATGGCCGTGATACCGAGTTTCACGAGGTACTCTATTACCGGCTCCGATCCGAGGCCCGCATAGGTCCCCCTCGTACCGGGCGGGATTCCAGGATGAAGTTTCGTCAATCCCTTGACATGAGCTTCGTAGATGACCGTTTCGTTCCAGGGTATCTTCAGCCTGCGGTCGCCGCGCCAGTCGAATCGGGTATCCACGATGACGCA
>CAZGVZ010000488.1:0-3818 GCA_964529145.1 uncultured Fibrobacteraceae bacterium
CGATATCGAGGAAGCGAAGAAGACTCTCGAGCTTTTCGAGGAACTCGGGCGGACCGGGCCGGCATCATCATGATATCCTTGGACGGTTTCAGAACCCAACGGAGTTGCACGACCCTGGCTCGACAGATCGCCAGTGAATCGAAAACACCCTGCGTCATCATGGAAGTATGCGGCGGGCACACCATGGCGCTTTATCGTTACGGAATACCTGAAATGCTGCCGCCCACTCTGCGAATGGCTTCCGGGCCGGGCTGCCCGGTATGCGTTTCCGATGTCAGGTTCATCGACCATGCCGTCGCTCTGTCCCGCGTTCCCGATATCACCATAGCCACTTACGGAGATCTGGTCCGTGTACCCGGTTCGTCCTCCTCCCTTGAAAAGGAAAAAGCCGCGGGGGCATCGATTCGCATCGTATGGTCCGCTCTTGATGCGGTAAAATACGCACAGAAAAATCCGGACAGAAGAGTCGTGTTCCTCGGTATCGGATTCGAGACCACCGCACCCGGAACCGCGATTGCCGTTACCGAGGCTCATAAAGCCAAAGTTTCCAACTTCTTCATACTATGCTCCCACAAGGTCATGCCGCCCGCGATGGAAGCTCTCGTCGAAGACGGAGTGCATATCGACGCTTATTTGTGCCCAGGTCATGTCAGCGTGATCACCGGAAGCGGAATTTACGAACCGATCGCGGCCCGCTATGGAAAACCGTGCGTTATTTCGGGATTCGAACCCGCCGACATACTCTTATCCATACTCATGATCGTCCGGCAGAAGGAAAGGGCTGAAGCAGCGGTGGAAATCCAGTATACAAGGGCTGTCAATACCGGCGGGAACCCGAGGGCACGGAGCCTGATGAACGAGGTCTTTTCATCCTGCGACGACAGGTGGCGCGGGCTTGGCGTTCTGCCCGGAAGCGGACTGCGTATCACGGAACGTTATCGTACGCACGATGCGGCGCGGGAGATCCCCGTGGCCGTCGAAGAACCCTGTGAGGCGCCCGGTTGCATATGCGGAGATATTCTCAAAGGGATACGGCAACCCACCGAATGCGGTCTCTTCGGAAAGAGGTGTACGCCCGACACTCCCGTAGGTGCGTGCATGGTTTCAAACGAAGGTGCGTGCGCCGCGGTTTTCCGGTATGGCGTTTATGGACGGTAATAGGATTCTACTGGATCACGGGAGCGGCGGTACACGTACCCGGCAGCTCATAGATGAGGTTTTCGGTACCCGGTTCCCAACTGCAGAAAACAGGCCGGAGGTGCGCACCGACTCCTCTCTGGTGGGAGTATCTGGCATCCGTGTAGCGTTCACTACAGATTCGTTCGTGGTCCAGCCGCGGATATTTCCCGGTGGAGACATAGGAAAGCTGGCCGTGTGCGGAACGGTCAACGACCTTGCGGTCAGTGGTGCTACGCCGCTTGCACTGAGCGCCGCGTTCATTATCGAGGAAGGTTTTCCGGTCGAAGAGCTCGAGGGTATCGCGACATCGATGGGTTCGGCGGCGGAAGAGGCCCGTGTATCAATCGTGACCGGAGATACCAAAGTGGTGCACCGCGGAATGGCGGACGGACTTTTCATCACAACGTCCGGCATTGGTTCAATAGAACCTGATCTGCAGTGTATCGGTACGGCATCTTCCGTAAGAGCGGGTGATGTGATCATCATCAACGGTCATGTGGGAGACCACGGCATGGCGATTCTCGCCGCGAGAAACGACCTTCCGTTCCAGACGCAGGTCCGAAGCGACTGCGCACCGCTCGGAAACCTGATCAAGTCGGTGCTCGCGGAATGCGGCGATGCCGTGACGTTCATGCGGGATGCCACGCGCGGCGGACTGGGAACAGTGCTTTGTGAACTGGCGGAAATGTCCGGTCTCGGGATAAACGTCGATGAACGGATGATTCCGGTACGCAATTCCGTGAAAAGCATGTGCGATCTCTTCGGTTTCGATCCTCTCTTCATCGCGAACGAAGGAAAGGTGGTCATGATCGTCAGACCCGATGCTGCAGGAAAAGCGCTTTCCGTCATGAGGCGGGAGAGGTATGGTACTGAAGCTGCCGAGATCGGAGTAGTCACGGACCGCCACGACGGGCGGCTCGTTACGATGAAAACTTCCATTGGAGGACGGCGGATACTGACCATCCCCGCCGGAGACCAGTTGCCACGGATCTGCTGAGCGATGCACGAGCTGAGTATTGCCGAAGAGTTGATCGATATAATAAAAGAAGCGGCTTCCAGTCACGGAATCGGGAAAGTCGAACAGATTTCGCTTCGCATCGGCGCAATGCGGCAGGTCGTTCCTGATGCGTTACTTTTTGCATTCGAAATCGTCGCTAAAGATACACCCGCCGAAGGCGCGGCGGTATCCATCACTACGGTTCCCACGCGTGCCCGATGCGGCGATTGCGGCAGGGAATTTTTCGTCGAAGAGCATTGTTTTGTTTGCGGGGCATGTGAGAGCTGCAACGTAACAGTCATTGAAGGCAAAGAACTTTTCATCGATTCGATCCAGGGAGAGTGAAATGCAGATAAAGTTGATCAAGCACATGCTCGATGCATCCTCGAAAAGGGCGGAGGAGGTCCGGGCTTTGTTGAAAGCGAACCGGATTCCCATGGTCAATCTTATCGGATCACCAGGTTCCGGAAAGACCAGTCTGTTGGAAAAGACGCTTGCCGCGTTTGCGGGGACATATCGTTGCGCCGTGATCGAGGGGGATGTCGCTACCGACCGTGACGCCGTTCGACTTCAGAAATTCGGCATCCCTGTCTGTCTGATCAATACCGAGGGCGCGTGTCACCTTGAACCGATGAGTATCCGCGCGTCGCTCGATGAATTCGATCTCGGCGCCACGGATTTCATTTTTGTCGAAAATGTCGGTAATCTGGTCTGCCCGGCGGAGTTTGACATAGGTGAGTTTGTGAAAGTGGCTGTCGCATCGGTTGCGGAAGGACACGACAAACCGGAAAAATATCCACTTCTCTTCAATGAATGCAAAGCGGTCGTGCTCAATAAAATCGATCTGCAGGAGCATACTGATTTCGACAAATCCTACTTCTACAGCAGCGTGAAAAAGCTTCAAGGCGCGGCCCGGATTTTCGAGACTTCCTGTCGTCTGGAGCAGGGACTCGATGGCTGGCTTTCCTGGGTGACTGGGCTTCGGGATCTCTTTCGTGCGGAATGCGAAGGCATCGGCAGGGAAACAGGAGCCGCATGAATCGGACACATTGCCTTTCCGGCGAGCGGAGCATCGAGAAAGAGGCCGGGGCGATCGTTTTTCAACGCGATTCCGAACAGATCCGGGTGCTGCTGATTCTTTCGCGTAAAAAACCGCAGGTGCGCATTTTTCCCAAAGGACATATCGAACCGGGTGAAAGCGCTGCGGAAACGGCAAGCCGGGAATTGCTCGAAGAAGCGGGAATCAAAGGTGAACTCCGCGGCAGAGCGGGCACTGTACGTTACCTCTTCAGGGAAAAACGGTACCACGTCACCTATTTTGTTTTCGAATACCTCAAAAATGCCGGTGGGGGCGAGAAGGGACGCGATCCATGCTGGTACCCTCCGGAAGAAGCCCTCAGGCTTCTTCCCTTCGAGGAGATCAGATCCTTGTTGAGAAAAACGATCGGGACCATTTCCAGCGACAGCGGTGCCAGGCTGCTCCATTAACCCTGACCATTACTCCGTTTCTCCCGCTCGCCAGGGAATGCCCGAAGAGCGGGGAGACTTTGATCTCTGCAACACCGCAGCGATAAATCCTCATTTTCGGGTTGATATCCGCTTGTAGCCCTGCTATAATTTATGAAACTGATGCGTGGCACTC
>CAZGVZ010000489.1:0-3816 GCA_964529145.1 uncultured Fibrobacteraceae bacterium
TCTCCTATGTTTTTTAACACCTTAAATCCTTTGGGAATTCCGGATAGACCCTAAATTCCAAATGAATGCCAGTCCTTTATAATAATTGCAAAAAGACCGTGGTCATTTTGATAAATCCAAGTATCTGTCTTTTTTCATGATTACAAAGGGAAAAAAATGTTTCAAATTCATTGGATATGACCTGTTGAATTCCGATTCAGTATGAACCGCCGCGCCTTGTACCCGCAAATTTTAACAGCATCCATTCGCCTATTTTAAACAATACTCGTTGATTATGATAATTCCAATAATATTTTTTTGTCATTTTATGATATTCCTGTAGCTCAGCTGACGTTATGTTGAGTTTTGCTGCAATATAATCAAAATCCTGCCGTATAAGTTCATCATCATAGGGTAATTTTGTTAGTCTGTCAAGAGCCTCGTCTCTTGTCATCTGACCCGTCAGAATCAAAGCAGAGAATTGTACACGGCGCACATCAAAACCGAAGCGGGTAGGCAACCAGTAGCCTTCTAAGAAGCGGGTAAAACGTGATTCAAAGTGCTTTTGTGAATAAGGTTTCCATCCGTATTCACGTTCCAGTATTTTCATTGCTTCAGACTTGACATATGGTATACAATTAAGTGGTTTGAACACTTTCACACCACGCATATACCGCAAATAGGCCTTGTGGTAAAAAATTGAACTGAATGGATATGTTTTCATAGGTATTGTTCCGAACTTTGAGACAATATCCTTGATGAATGCCATATCGGTTCCCCAGTAATAGAACTGCATCGGAGTATGTACACATTCGGTCGAAATATTGCCACCATTCAAAATATATCTGATATTGTATCTATGTGCAAATTTGTAAAGGACTGATATGAATGCATGATCCTGTGGAATATCTAGATGAGGAACCCCGCTTTTAAACATTGCCAGTTGAAAATCTCGCATTTCATCCCAATTTATCACCTCAGTATAGAGATCGATCCCAAGTTTGTCGATAAGAACATTGATATTGTGAACCGCAATTTCGGAATTCCATCCTCCGTCAACATGAAAGACCAAAGGACGCAGCCCGAATTCTTTTACCATTACATGCAACATATATGAACTATCAACACCACCGCTTAACCCAATTAAGCAATCAAAATCATGTCCTCGGCCTTCATTTCTCATTTTTATGACGTTTGTTTCTATCTTTTTCCTTCCCTCAGGCCCAGTCTGCCAATGTGGCTTAACGTTCTGATGAAAATCGTGATAATGATTGCATATACCTGCTTCATCGAATGTAATACTAGGATCACTGGTGTCCATCACTAATTTTGTACAGATTTGATAAGAACTATCCTTCATATATAAAATCTCCTATGAGTTTCGGAAATAAATGAAAACGTCTCATCGGCACATCGTTTCCATGAGTAGTGACCAGAGAGTTCTTTTGCCCGTCTTGCGACTCGTTCTCTCATTGTTTTATTATTTATCAATTGTTCCATCGCACCTGCAATAGATTCGGCACATTCCGGATCGAAATACACTCCCCCATTCTGTAAAATCTCCGGCATTGGTCCACGTTCAGAACAGGCAATAGGCAGACCGACAGCCATCGCTTCTACAAGAGTATTCGGCATGTTTTCGCAGCTTGATGCGAAAATAAACAAATCCGAATCAGAAATATGTCCTGGCAGATCCTTATGGGGAAGGAAATCGTATAAATTGACAAAGTTTCGATCCGGATCAGATATGATTATTTGTCTTTGTATTAATCGACTAGAACGTCTATTGATTCCACCGATCAACGAAAGTACGACATTATGGCCACGTGAACGAAGTATTTCGATTGCACGCACCACGACCCATTGATGTTTGAATTCCGAGACAGGTGAAATGTATAGACATTTTATAGACCGCTCTCCTGTATCTGGCCATTTATTTCTGGCGGATGTATTCTTGAATTCATTTCCAACGCCATGATTAATTATCACCGCCCTTGATAGTCTTCCACAGAAGCTCTGGATCACATTTGAAGCATATCTGGTCAAAAAAATGGCACCATCAGCATTTCTGAGAGAACGACATTGAATATATCTGAGTAAAATCAATCGTAACCACGCCATTCCTATACCAAAGCGATTCAATTCTCCCGCTTCGAAAGAAAGCATATCTCGGCTCATGGTGATAGAGGGATGAAAACTTGAGACAGAACCGGCATCCGTATTTAGAACTATCGAGCACCCGGCCATCTTTGCTTCTTTAGGAAATTTTATCCACTGCCACCAGACTTGATGAAAAATAGATTTTTCAAGTTCGAATGGATTGTGCTTAATCAACCATTCTCTATCCGGAATAGCTTCATTTAATTTACAATAAGCCCAGATATGTATCTCATGGATTCCGTATTTTTGCGGATTACCCTCCCCGAGAATACCGATAAGGTGACCACGAGCCCCGCCGGAACGGTTTCGAGAAGCATCAATACCAACAATTATCCTTCCATCGCTTCTTCTCGGATTTGTTCGATTCATTTTTTTCATACGATATCCATATTATCATAATTCCACACCTCATCGATAAAAACGATACCAGTTTCGCCCCTGTTTCCTTCGTCATAAAAGCTCCAGCTTTCTTTTGGTACACGCCAGCTTTCACCATAGATACACTGTAACAGGCGTTCCGGTTCAACCGGTACCATCACCTGACTACCATAAAAATCCCATTCAATGAATTTTTGAAAGAATATTTCTGGAATGCCTGTTTTTTGATATGTTCCTCCACATTTTATGGACCATCGTAAAGCATGTACAGATATTTTTTTCCGTATATTTGAAGGTAGAAGTTTAAAAAAACTGACCAGAATAATCCTGATCAATTCGTTTTTAGACAACGGCATTATCGTATTTCCTAAAAATCCAGCCGGGTAAGCTGACATGAATGCAGCAATCCAATACAATACCACTGCTATGTATGGTGCGCGTTTAAAAACAACAGGAAGTTCATGAGGACGGACCGCATATCCATTTTCCCGCCAGAAACAATTAATATTAACGATAACTCCCTTTCGCCTAGCAGCCAGTGAACCATTTAAACTGTAATAATTAGCATGATATCCCTTTTTATTGAGTTCATTGACCACAGTGCAAAATTTACCATTGATTCTATCCTCATACCAGCACCCCAGTTCCGCATCATTATTCCACGGTAGCAATCGATTTTCTCTAATTACCCCAAGTAATGCTCCATAACACAACCAACTTTCGATTCCATGTTTACGCAAGATATGCATAACCTCAATTATAGCTGGCGCCAATTTTTCCGTATCGGACCTTACAGTAAAGCTTTTTAGATCCTGAATATTGTTTGTCATTGTTCATCCTTGAATAATTAAAACTTTATTATTTCTATTTACTTATACCGAACAAATGATTATTGAACTGCTCTATCCCGCAAGCTCGGCCTCTGGATTGAGGTCAGTAATACTTTAGAAAACGGTGCTGCAGCACTGGGTCATGTGCGCGCAATGTTTAAAAACAATACGTTCATTCACTGTTTTCCTCATCCTTTGCATAACGTATGCTTTTAAAATTGATAACGATACTCACTTCTATTCCCTGAAGCGGCCTGATTCCCATGATTCGGATAGGACATTTCTAATAACGTCTGTATTGACTATGGCAAGATTATTATCTGCGCGACCCGGAGAATACATTTCTTCTGCCAGTTTCATCAAATCGTCAAATGCACTTATTCTTTTTCGTATGAGTTTCCCTACTTCCATCCTGTAATTAAACTCGATAAACAGATCCAACAAAGCCCCCACACCGGCATCTTTACCT
>CAZGVZ010000490.1:0-3814 GCA_964529145.1 uncultured Fibrobacteraceae bacterium
TATGTCGATCATGAGTGCGTCGAATACGGGACCGGTCCTGATCCCGACCGTTTCTCCGAGCAGCTCGGAGCGGCCGCCGGTAACATCTGTTCCCTCGCGGGCCTCTCGGGGGGTGTGACCGGAGTACCGGTTTTCGCCGCCGGATCCCTCTTCACTCAGGAAGGATATCTGGAGAAAACCGCTCCACTTGCGGGCAATGTCTCCCTTCTCGACCCTCTGAGAAAAATCAACAACCGTATCGGTGCGGGAAACGATCAGCTCTCGATGTATGCGGCGCAGCTTTCGGTGGCGATCGGGCTGGCTTTGCGGGGGAACGGATAAGAAATGGTACGTATCAATCTTCTTAAAAAGAAAAGCCCGGGAGCTTCCGACCGGTCAATGCCGTCTCCGAAGCTGCTGCTTGTTCCTGTCGCCGCCCTCTGCCTTGCAGCTCTCCTCGCCGGCGGTTTTCTTTTTTTCAGAAAAAGGGTGCCCGAAAAGCCTTCGGCGACTGTCGTGCGGACGCAGACCTCCTTCACACCTTCGACTTATAGAAAAAGCGACATCGTGGAGGACGTAGTCAGGGAGGTTTCGAGTGAAAGGAACGCGGCGGGAAAAGGAACGGTGCTCGACCTTGCCTACGAGGAACTTTCATTTCTGGAAAAGGTAAATTTCGAGGTACTGTTCTGTAAAAATGTCTTCACCATGCTCAGCAGGGCTGTACCTTCCGGAATCGGATTGAAATCGCTCGAGATCGATAATTTTCAAACGATCTATGCAGTCGGACTCGGTACGACACGCGATCTGGTAAGTTCGACCTTCATCGCCCTGAAATCGGAAAAGATCGAGCTTCTGCCGCAGCCGTACTCTTATATAACTTCCAACAACGGAGACGGTTTCCGATTCGTGGTCACCTGTAAAACCCGTTTCGGTCTCGACCTTGCCGATCCCTTCCAGGCCAGTGACCATCTCCCTGTGAGGGACGACCTTCCCCTCGTGCTCAGGAACCTCCTGCGCATCGGGGGGGAAACAGGTGTCAACTTCAGCGGAAAACCCGAACAGACCGGTGCCGAGACAATCGGCGCATTCCGCCGTTACCTCTACCGGTTCAGGGGCATTTCGACCTACAACGATTTCGTCAGGTATCTTATTACTTTACATGAGAACAAGATTCCATGCGCGTTCAAGAAAGTCGACCTCAAAGCCCTGAGCGGGACTTCGTTGTCTGTGGAGACGCACGTCATACTCACCGTAAGGGAGTAGCCGCCCTCAATGAACCTGCGGGTCGTTTCAGGAATTCTCAAAGGACGTAAATGCACCATCCCACCCCGTGACCGGGAATTCCGGCCGACCAGGGAACGGGTTCGAACCGCGGTCGCCGATCTGCTCATGCCGAGAATTCCTGGTTCCGATGTCGCGGACATATGCGCGGGGAGTGGAATTTTCGGATTCGAGATGATCAGCAGGGGCGCCGGCCGGGTTACGTTCGTGGAACGTGACCGTTTCCGGGGCAGACTCATCGAGGCGCACGCGGAAAGGTTCGGCGTCAGGGAACGCTGTCAAGTATTTGTCATGGACGCACGGGAGTTCGCCGGTACATGCGCCAGGAAATACGATATCATCTATTTCGATCCGCCTTACGATGACGAGTCCCTGGAAAGTCTGCTCCCGTCCCTTGCCGGCCTTCTCAGCGGAAGAGGCATGCTGGTCCATGAACGCCGATCCCGAAAGAAGGGAGCGAAACACGGTACGATTGGGGAGCCGCTTTTTTCAGCTGACATCCGGGTGTACGGCGAGACGGAAATTCAACTGTTCGAGGCCCGGCGGAATTCTTGATGATTCAGAGTTATAAACGAAAGGACCTCATGAGTACGGCGCTTTATCCCGGTACGTTCGACCCGATCACGTTCGGGCACATCGACATCGCCATCCGGGCTTCGCAGATCTTTTCGAGAGTCATCGCGGTGGTTGCCCTCAATCCGGGGAAAAGCCCCCTTTTTTCCCTTGAGGAGAGACTCGACATGGTGCGCGCATCCCTCGAAGATGTTCCGCGTATCGAAATCATCAGCTACGGCGGATTGATCGTCAACTGCGTCAGGGATTACCGGGCTACGGTGATAATACGCGGTCTCCGGGCTCTTACCGATTTCGAATCCGAATTCCAGATGGCGTACACAAATCGTAAACTCTATTCCGCCGCGGAAACCGTGTTTCTCATGCCGAGCGCAAGGTACACCTATCTCAACTCCACCATGGTAAAGCAGATCGCCCGGCTCGGCGGAGAGATCAGTCAATTCGTTCCCGAGTATGTCTGCAACAAACTGCTCGAGAAAGTGGGACGGAGCGGCGATACTTGCGAACCGGAAAACGGGTAAGGCCGATGAACCCGTGGTTCGCGCCCCGCACAACGTCCGCGATCTCCGTTATCCTTGTCATCAATATCGCACTCTATGTCATTGAGCTTCTTCCCGGTATCGGGCCGCTGCTCACAGGAGTGGGAGCTCTCGTTCCGGCTGAAGTTTTCGGTGAGGGGCAGGTGTGGAGGCTGCTCACCTACATGTTTCTCCACGATCCGGGTTCGCCTTTTCACCTCATGCTCAACATGCTGGCGTTATGGATGTTCGGAACCGAGATCGAGCAGCTTTGGGGAAAAGGAAAGTTCGTCCGCTTTTATCTTATTGCAGGCGCGGGCAGCGGCTGCTTCAGTCTGATCCATTTATTCTCTCCAGTGATGAAATACACGGGAGTCATCGGCGCTTCGGGGGCTATCCTTGCGCTTCTGACCGTATATGCATTCATCTATCCACATCGCCAGGTACTGCTTTTTTTCGTGCTACCGGTGAACATCAGACTCGTGGTGATCGGATACGCATTGATTTCCCTTTTTGGAACCATTTCTCCGCATGGAGTCGTCTCCCACATCACACATCTTGGGGGAATAGTTGTGGCATTCTGCTATATGGGATTGTATCCTTTGATTTCGAAACGGCTGCGGGAAAAAACCAGGGTCCGGGATGAACGGTCCATGCGCAGGCAGGCCGAATCGGCGGCAAGGAAACGCCGTTTTTTCGAAGAGCGAATCGATCCGATTCTCGACAAGATTTCACGCGAGGGGAGCGATTCGCTTACCGGGAGCGAACGAAGAATCCTGAAAAAAGCTGCAGGCTCAGGGAACCGCGACCTGCTTAAAAAAGGGCCGGTCATTCCTTTCGACCTCTTCAGACGACGGCGTTCCGGAAAATGAAAGGACAGTGAGGGGTTGAGTCTTCGAAGGGAGAAGGGGAGGGAAGAACGACTGCTGCGGCTCTGCCGCAGTTATCATGACAGGTTCGAGGAGCTTCTGCTGCGACAGCGGGCAATGGAGCGGAAGCAGGATCAACTCACGGCGACGCTCAAAGAGGCGCAATATCATCTCGGGAGGATCAATTCCGAGATGAACGATGAACTTGAAACCGCGCAACGTATCCAGGAGGGGCTACTCCCGAAGGCATTGCCCGAAATGGCCAACCTCAGATCGGCCGCAGTCTATATTCCTGCGGGTAAAGTCGGAGGGGATCTCTACGATATCATCATCACTCCGCGCCGGAAGACCGCGATTCTCATTTATGACGTCTCAGGGCACGGTATACCTGCGGCACTCATCAGCGCGATGGCGAAAATGCTGTTCGCCCATTACATCGAAAAAACCGACTCGCCTGCGGAAGTCTTTGGTACGGTAAACAAGCAGCTCTGTGAGTTCATTCCGACAGATCAGTATCTTACCGCTTTTCTCGGTGTCATAGATCCGGTCAATAACGTGATGGCATATTCCCGGGCAGGTCATGTCCCACCCCTG
>CAZGVZ010000491.1:0-3797 GCA_964529145.1 uncultured Fibrobacteraceae bacterium
TCTTCACATAACTTTTTCGGTGAGAATCCTTCGGAGAATGACCTATCGCCTTCCGGCACGCAGATTCGTCGATCGAAT
Organism: uncultured Fibrobacteraceae bacterium; assembly: GCA_964529145.1. Lineage (GTDB taxonomy): Bacteria > Fibrobacterota > Chitinivibrionia > Chitinivibrionales > Chitinispirillaceae > JAFGNB01. Next base: position 79 of record CAZGVZ010000491.1, read on the forward strand.
CCCATATCGTCGTTCGGGTCCGCCGCAGGCTATATACCGTATATCCATATGTATTGAGTCCCGCCCTTTCCACCGCGTGCTTGAATGTTTTTCTGATACCGTTTACCGTACGCTCCTGAAATGTAAGGGTCGATGGAAAGAGGAGACCGTCGGTATCAGGGCGGAGTATGGCTTTGATCCCCTCGTAGAGAGTATTGGAAACCGGCACTTCCCTGTTACGCTTCCCGGTCTTATCCGCTTCTTCAGGAATTCGAATCAGCCAGAATTCAGGTTTTATCTCTACCCACCAGTTGTGCCGCATCCTAAACACTTCGATCGGCCGACAACCGGTTTCATACAGGGTTAGGAGAAGGAGGCGATTCAGCCGACACGCATCAGGCCTCCATTTCTCCCACCCCTTGCAGGCATTCGCATAAATTGCCTGCCAGTGCTCGCCGCCCTCTCTACCGTCATCGAGCACTATAATGTCGCGATCTCCTTGCTCAACCCTGCAGAACCGCGAGATCGTGTTCGACGGCAATATCCCGATATCGACACAGTGAAATACCGCGGAATTCAACATTGAAAGTTCCGCCTGGATCGTCCGTGAGCTGATCGGATTCCCGGTAAGCCTCACGATATCCTGCGCGCGATTGCGCTTATAATCTGCAATATCGTTCTTCGTGAGGTCTACATACCTGATCAATCCGAGCCGGTTTTTTATGGCGGAGAGAAGATATTTTGCGTTTTTCCCGCTTTTAATCTTTCCCAAATGGTCATTCCAGTACCGACTCAAGATATCGACCACGAGTACATTCCGGACATTTACGGGAATTCTTCTTCCGTTCCTGTATTCGGTGCATTCCTTGTCGAATATTTCTTTCGCTTCCTGATAAGAAACCCGCCCGATCGTATGGTAAAGCCTGTCGGGACCTTTCCCCTTATCGATGATATAGGACCTTCCCCGTTTCCCTTCACAGTAGAACAGTCCAGGTGTTCTGGTCGCAATCACTTTTCCCATGATCCTCGATTCCTTCTTGCCGGATTGATTCGAAACTTCCTCGACCTCTGTTTTAAATTGGTCTCTTCCATCCGAAGGTTTCCATCGATGAACGCTTCAATGTCCTGTGGTCGGAATCGTATCGCCTTCTTTGAAAGAGACACGACCGGTATTGTTTTCCCAGCCCATCGATACAGGGTTTTTTCAGATATACCGAGAGCCTTGGCCGCGGATTCTATATTGAGAAGGTTTTCCATATGATCATGCCTTCGTTATCCGATCATCATACGATTGCGATCGAAATGGATGGTCACACCCGTTGCTCCGATACGGTCCATAATCGAGCGGACCTCGGCGGCTATGCTTTTAAACTGTAGGTCATCCGAGCTCGAGGGGGCCTCCGGCGGAGGCGGAGGCGGAACGCCCGAAAGATCCAGCGGGGGCGGATTGTGCGTTGCGCCCTTGCAGTTCTCACACCTGACCTGCCTTGGCCCGGTCGGGGTGTACCATTCACCGCAGTTTACGCATTTCTTTTCTTTGAGTTTCATCCCTTTTCCCTTCGAACTTTCTATTGGACGTTCATCCGTTGGGTCCATACGAAGAGGGAGAACCATGCATCCACCACATTCATCCTGTCCGGCGATGCAGGTCTCGAACTCTTTCCCGCATCGAGTGCAGATTTTTTTCTTCGGTATCCCCATTTTGCACCTTTTAAAATTGGGGGATCCGCCACGCTCCCCCACATCGGTCCAGTCTCTTATCAACGGTATCGGCGGGTGATTCGTTATTCGGGCGTTTCTGGCGCCACCTCTACCAGCCCGTTATCTTCAGCAAACTTGTCCAGGTTCCGCTGCGCCTCAGCACGATCGGCGACCATGGGCATATGCTTCGATACGATCCGCTTCAATCCGGATCCGCCGTTGGAAACCCGGAATGTCCCGAACTGTTTCCCGCCGAGGCCTGCGGAAACGAATATCTCATGTTCCTGATAGATGTATCGTTTCGCCGGAATATCATCCGCGGGACCAATCTCGTCTCCGACCAAGTCGGAAAGCGATTTTTTCTTGTTCGCCTTTTTCTCCGGTTTCTTCCCGGGCTCTTCGAGCTTCGCCCACCCCTTCGGCTCAGGGATCTCCTCTAAAACCATGCTCCAGATTTCTTCCCGGTCCAACCGCAGAGCGGCGCACAAACTATCCGGGAAATCGATTTCAGGTTCCGGGCTATTGGTGATTTGGCGCAGATTATCAACGATCCGGTCGAATGCGCCATATGCTGCCATACGCATGGCGTCGCCACCATTCGTGTCAATCACCTGGCTATAAATTTTCCATCGGTCAAATTCATGGTTGAGACAATCGTTGTCTGGATCCACCTGCGCCGCGCCGAATGCAGCAACCAGAGCGTGTACTTCGATATGGGCAAGATTCTCGACGATCGCGATGCGCGGATCTAATTCTTTTTTGATTTTTTCCTCGCACGCACTGCAGAGCGTCTTTTCTGAGTTCACCCAATGACACGGGGATCCGGTTTTTTCCACACATTGCGTGCAATTTTCCTCTGTGCATCCGCACACCCGACAGGTTCCTGGTTTCAGACCGGTATGGTCGGGGTTCCCCCCGCGAAGAAGGAGAATCAATTTGCTGATATACCGGATCACTCTCCGCTTCTGCAGTCCTTCCCGCCGCTCTTCAAGGGATTTCGGTTCGGGTTTGCCGTCGGGGCCGACCTTGCGTTGTTTCTTTGCCTCCTTTTCGTACCAGCTTTTCAACTTCTTCCATTCGATACGCCCGGCACCCGGACCGTCGATGATGTAAGCGGGAACCGCCTTCTTATCCGTCTTTTTTGAGGCTTCGAATTTATACTCCTCCACCAGTGCTTTTTCCCAGGGGTGTTTTCCGAGAAGTCCGGATCCGGCCTTATCCAGCAAAATCAAATTTTGGTGCTTCTCGCGTGCGTTTTTAATCCCGATTTCATGATATGCCACCAGTTTCTTACCCCAGCACTCACGATCCAGGCATCGGTCTTTCGATCCTCCGGCTTTATCCTCAATCGGCTCGAAAAGCTCAAGCTCACACCCAGTTCGCTTTTGACATTGAGTGCAGGCGCCAGCGGCAGGAATGAGTATTTCGTCGGATAGTTTCCACGGAGCGGAAGAAAGAACACGGTGTTTTTCGTTGAGCGCCTTTTCGAGCTCTTTCACCGAGATCATCGCATGGTACTTGAATTCCCCGAACAATTCATCCTGCATTTTATGGTCGTATCGAGCGATCAGTTCCAGGTGTGTCGCGCTCCACTTGGAAACCGACTGCCCCGGATCCGCGATCGCCTTCAGCCACTTCGGGGAGAGCTCCGCGATCCGTGCCCGACGGGCCACCCATGAGACCGGTTTTCCGAGACGGTCCGCGATCTCTTTCGCGCTGCGGCCGTCAGCGAGCAGCACCTGGATGCTCTCCGCCTCCTCGATCGGAGAAAGATCTTCTCGTTGCAGGTTTTCGGTTGTGGTGATATCGTGAGCCTCTGCGTCAGAGAGCTCCCGAATCACCGCAGGGATCTCCGACCAGCCCATGAGCCGAAACGCGCGCCACCGCCGCTCACCGGCGACCAACTCATACCGCTTTTTATCCACCGGGTTTTTGCGGATTACTATCGCCTGCAGCAGGCCCTGTGACTCGATACTGTCGCCGAGCTCACGCAGGGATTTGTCGTCGTCTGAAAATCTCCTCTTGTTCGCGGGCGAGGG
>CAZGVZ010000492.1:0-3788 GCA_964529145.1 uncultured Fibrobacteraceae bacterium
TCCCCTTGCTGAAAATCCCATAGGGATCACATTGTCCTCTCTTACCGAGGCAGGTGATGGATGACATCCTCGGCCCGCGATTTGGCGATCCGGGCGCCTTGCAGTACATAGTATCTTGACTTTTCTCGGCTGAGCAAAGCATTTTTACTATTCTTGCCACAATATTTTCCGGTGGAGAACAAAATTAAAAGCTCCGTGCTCCGCTTCGGAAATGCGTGGAACCTTGGAAAAAAGGGAGGTACCTTGAATATAAAGTATAACAAGCAGAAACAGGAGCTTCGTGATGATCCCGTCATAGACGGGTTGTTGAAGACGAAGGAGTTCGTGCAGAAAAATAACAAATCGTTGATCGGCACGCTCATTGCAATTATTGTGATCGCAGTCGTTGTTTTCGGGTTCAATTATTACCGGACCACCCGTATCAAGAATGCGCAGGAGGATTTCGGGAAAGCGATGGTCACGTACGGGGAAGAGAACTTCGTCGATGCGATCGATCAGTTCCGTATGGTATCGGAGACCTATAAGGGTACCGTGACCGGCACCATGAGCGCATATATGCTCGGCGGCATTCTCGCTCAGCAGGGCAGGTACGACGAAGCGATAACCTGGTACGAATCAGCGGTGAAGGGAAAAAACGCCGGTTTTATTGCGGCACAGGCGTACGAGGGCCTGGCTGCCTGTTACGATGCGAAGCAAGACACCGTTTCAGCGCTGAGGAATCTCGAGAAAGCGCTCCTCGACGACAGGATGGAGCACAGGCGCAATGCCGTCAGATGGAAAATCGCGCTGCTCAGTCGTGAGGCGGACGTGAATCGATCGAAAAAAATGTGCGAAGAAATCATCGCGGATTCATTAGGGCAGGATTACCGCCAGAACGCCGAATATCTCAAGGCGACGCTGATCGGTAAAACCGCCGGATGAATATGCTTCGATTCGCACCTGCAACGCCCGGATTGAAAACCGGGCTACACCACCGAGGAGGAAACGGAACCGTATGAATGTCTTAATCATGGATGACACGAGAAAGCGGAGAAGTCAGATCAAGGAACTTCTGGGCAGACAGCACGAGGTGACCGAATGTTACAGTTCGAACGATTTTCTCGACCGTATTCAGACGAAAGAGTTCGACCTGCTGATTCTCGATATGGACACCTGGAAAAAGGGGTCGTCGATCTATCACTATTTTCGGGCAGGCAAGCTCCTTGAAAAAACACCGGTCGTACTATATAATACTGATGAAGACATGCCGTATCTTCCCGATCGTGCACGTCACGAAAACGACCGTATTTTGCCGAAACCCACAGAGATAGAAACGCTGGTGGAATCGGTATAGTACATGTTCACCCGGTTACTGGCAATTTATGGGAGAGTACGCGGAAAATACTCTGATTTTTACCGATACCGATAACGGCGGTATCATCCACATCGCCAACATCAAGGGCGGAGTGGGGAAATCCACTATTGCCACCAATCTCGCAGCCGCGCTCTCAAGGCGCGGTCCAACGCTTCTCATAGATCTGGACGTTCAGGGGAGCGCGACAGTCGCCCTCGGGAAAAGCCCCGATTCAAGGGACAGGTCCTCGTGGGAACTCCTCAGGAAAAGGTTTTCAGGCCCGCGGCATCACAGGTCCTCGGAAAATTTCCTGAACCAGATGTGGCAGACCGCAGACAACTACGAGAGAAGAATTTTCGGCTCCATCATCGGCTCCGATGCGCTCACCTCACTAGTAGATACGATACAGCCCGGTCTCGACCTGATCTCCGCTGGTACCGGACTGTTCAAAACCTCCACTTCATTCCATATCAGCAATTTGAATTTCAATCTCCTCGTATGCAGGGAATATTACAAATATATCGTCATAGACACCCCGTCGGTCTGGAATAACCTCTCCAGGTCTCTCTACCTAGCGAGCGATCTCAACCTAATTCCAGTCACGCTCAATGCGCTTTCGACGAAAAGCCTCAGGGATTATCTTTACAATGTACGCAACCTCATACGGCAGTTTCCCCATACCAGGTTACGGATAATCAAGAACGAGGTTTTCGGAAAGCAGGACTCCAAGGTAATGGGGAAGACCCGTACCATGAACGAGAATAGAAAATTTCTGGAAAATCTCTGCGAACAGGTCACTTTTGTCGGAAACAGCGGTATTTCGATACTTCCGCAGTCCATCATCTTCGATCTCGAGATCCCGGAATCGGCCATAGTACGAAATGCCCAGGATGAGGGGCTCTCCGTATTTCAGTACCAGCAATACGGAAAAGTCAACAAGGCTTTCGACGAACTCGCGAAACGGGTGCAATACGTACTTAATACCGGCGGTGATGAACTGGAACGCGGATCCTTTCGACGCCTCGAGACCGCGATCGCCGTGATGGCGTCTGTCGCGGTACTCGTCATTTTCGGCCTTCGTCCGGCCGTGAATTCAGCCGTCGCGCCGCGCCCGGTGGCCCCACAGCAGCTCGTGATTCCCTCGGGAGGGGTTTTCACACACACCTTTCAGGAGGGAGAATCTCTTCACAAACTGGCGAAATACGCGATTTGCCGCTTCCGCGCCACCGTGCCGTCCTGGGAGGAGGTCAACGAGTACATCGACGAGGTGGTGACCATACATAATCTCACACGTCAGGAAGGGGAACCCCGGATCAAGGCCGGCTCCATTCCTTCCGGAATGTCGCTCACGTTCTATCCTCCAATGGAAATTTACAACGAGCAGGAACAGCATCTCGTGCAGGTGTACCGGTATTTCACCTCCATGGTCGACGATCCGCTCGCCTATGTCACGGGCGACTGGTGCGAACGGGGAACAGGAGGGGGGCAGCCCCACTACGGGATCGATGTCGCCACGGCCCAGGGAACTCTGGTCCGTACACCCGTCTCGGGTAAGGTGGTACTGTGGGCCAACGAGCTCGCGGGCCGCAGCGTGGGCGTCATCAATGAGGAAACGATCGTCTTCTTTTGTCATCTCGAGAACCGGTTTTTCAGTGACGGACAGACTGTACACCAGGGAGACGCGATCGGAACGGTGGGGATGACCGGCAGAACCAGCGGCCCCCACGCGCATATCGGCTACGGAATCCGCTCCCAGAGCCGAGGAGACATGAAAATCGGCAGTTATCATTATCGCGTTACCGATCCCAAACTGTTTTTCTATCGTGAGAAGTATCTCGAAGCGGTGGCGATGAAATAGGACTTGCTTCACTACCTACCGGTGTGGTCCTTCCGGGAGTCTCGTACGAGGAAAGCGATACTGCAGCCACCGGACTCTTTCACGTTTACTGAACAGAGTGGAAAAACACAGGTTCTGCCCAAGTTCTCGCGACAGGTGAAACAGTTCCGGAAGCGAGAACCGCCCCCCGGAGCGGATCAGCTCGCGAGGATAATATCCAGGTGCTTTACCACGAAATCGACATGCTGCAGAATCGGGAACCCAGGATCGAAGGCGTCGACCGCAGACCGGGGGACGTCGGTTGTTCCATCGAGCTGAAGAAGGAATTTCAGCGTATTGAAAAGCGGCGGGATGAAACGGGGGGTGAGATGTGAATGAAGGGAACAGATCCGTTCTAGCTGCCGTACGGTAAGGCACGCCTTGTTCGCCCATGTTTCCGTGGAATCGATGGATGAGTCCGAGAGGAGAAGAAACAGCGACAGATATTTGGTACCGGCACCCTGAAGAATCCAGGCGATCGCCGCGAGTGTGCAGACGTCCTCATGCAGTGCGGGAAGCAGCAGGGGATCCTTGTCGAACACCTTGAACGCTCCTAGCTGCATTGCGCGGGACGCCAGG
>CAZGVZ010000493.1:0-1894 GCA_964529145.1 uncultured Fibrobacteraceae bacterium
TTTCAAACGTATTTCTCAACTGAATGAACATTGAAAGATCCAAAACATGAAACATGGACCGGTATTTCGACAAACAGTATAAATGTCCTCGATATCTTTTTCAAGAGCGATTTAAATTCGCGACAACCCAAGGTGTACAGGTATTCCGGTATGTTCAGGTACGGGGTTGTTTTATTTGCATTGATAAAACCTTTATGGTATAAAATCGAGGATGGTGAAGCACCTGCGGTTCGGGAGGCATCCACCCTTCCAGACGGGCCGGGCACACCTAAAGGCAGAGTCGGCTGCCACGGTCCGAAAGGCGGTGATTTCGTCGCCCAAATCCACGAAGCAACAGGTACATGAACACGGCAGATGAATGAATCAAGGGAAGAACTCTTCCCGGATCACCGTCCGGGTAGGGAAACGGTATCGGATAATGCGTACGAACACGAACACCCCGGTAAGGAGCGGTATGTGTAAGCCATACGGTGCGTACAACGGGAACGCGAACAGGATTTCCGGACCCGGGATGGTTGAAAATATATGATAATACGGCCGTTCCGTCTTTGCGACGAATCCAGTGTCATCGAGTTGTGGAGAAAAGTCTTTCCCGCGACCGCTCCCCATCATGATCCGAAACTTTCGGTTTCCCGTAAACTGGACGTGGATCCCGACCTCCTGCTTGTGGCTCTGGAGGATGATCGCGTTATCGGGACCGCCATGGGCGGGTATGACGGGCACCGGGGGTGGATCTACTCCATTGCGGTGGATCCTGCGTTCAGGGGAAGGGGTGTGGGATCGCTTCTGCTGAGGTCGTTGGAAGAGGAACTGGCCGGGCGAAACTGTCCAAAAGTAAACCTGCAGGTGCGGGATACGAATCCTGAGGCGGTAGCCTTCTTTGAAAAGCGCGGTTATTCCATCGAACCCAGGATTAGTATGGGAAAGGCGCTTGATCCCGGTTCGTTGAGACGCCATGGCATGTGATAGAGACGCCGTGGCATGGCGTCTCTATGGGGAAAAACATTTTCACGCGGTCGCGGCCGGCCGCGCTAACTCACCGGATCTTCAGAGGGTGAATCACGCTTTTCGTCGCATTTCCGGCGGAATTCTTCATGATGACAAGATTCATGAGATGAACCTGGTCGGTGATCCTCTCTCCCCTGAGAGAAAAAACCTCCGGCGTGCCGAGGGTCGTCGTCCGGTGAACGGTATGGTACCGCGGTCGAACGATTCCCTCCATCTGGATTCCCCTGAAATCGGCCGTGCCGTCGGTCTGTAGAAACCAGTTGAGCTCTATACGCTCTTCGACGGTTTCGTACTGCGGGGGTGACGATCCGGGTAAAATGCCGGAAATGACGGGTATGTATCGCACTCTCAGGAGAACGTACCGTTCCTGGTGCGTCTTGAGGATCATGAATCCCGACTCGTAGTCGCTGTAGTCGGGTACACCCATATCGCTCGGTTGATGAAAACCCTTGTAATCAGTACACCACTGCCACTCCGAGGCGGCCGCTTCAATGAAACCGTTCGGATTCAGATCCAGTGCTGTGCTGAAATCGTAGCCGGAGAACGGGACCTTCGAACGGTAGAGTGTGCCCGAACTGCCGAAGCGGAAGCCGCAATGGCAGCCTACTGCCAGGCAGCACCGTTCCGCACTTCTGTAGAAAAAATCGATCGTCTCTCCGCACCCGGTGCCGTCGCTGTTATCATGAAGTACCGTTTTCACCGATGGAATGGAAAAATCGATTCCCTGATTGAAGGAGAGCGTATCTCGATGAAATAGCAATTCCGAATAGGATGTTGAGCTGCAGACCGACATTACCGCGGCGACAATGAGCATTTTCAAGGTACTGTTCATGATGATTCCTCCTGTATAAATCGAATCGACAGCCACGATGCTTTCATTATTATA
>CAZGVZ010000493.1:1904-3783 GCA_964529145.1 uncultured Fibrobacteraceae bacterium
CTCTTTTTTTCCGTTCCAGGTCAAAAAACGTTTTCATGGAGAAAACGGAGGTCTTCGATACTGATCCCGTGTTTCGCGCATGCCGAGGCACGACTTGCCCTGCGAATTGGGAAGCACCACCCTCGGACAGGGGACGGGGCGTACTTGGCGTCAGTCCCGTCGCCTGGACGCGATGAGTCAAGATCGTCGGGAAGAGGGCGGGGGGCCGTAGCCGTCGCGCTCTCGTCCGTGCAGGCGGAGGCGCGGTTTCAGTCCCGAAGACGTACGCTCCCGATCCGGTCTCCACGCGGAAACTACCTTTCCGAAAGAAAACCAGTCTGTGATCGTTTCCCCGGGCCGCCCATTCGCTTTACCGGTGCTGCCGGTGAACTGGAACGCTTTCATCCCGGCGGCCCGCGCTCCGATCACGTCGAGGCTGAAGTCGTCTCCTATGAACCAGCAGTCTGCGGTTTTCCGGTCAAGCAGCGAGGCGGCCACCTTGAACAGTTCGGGATCGGGTTTGCGCAGGCCATAATCGGAACTCGTCAGAATGCACGTGAAAAAATGCGCGATCCCGATTCTTTCCAGTTCATTTCTGACGAGGGTACCCGAGAATACCGTATTGCTGACGATTCCGGCAGGAATTCCGATCGAATCGAGCTCGAAAAGAAGATCCGTAATACCCGGTAGCAATTCCCAGTTGCAGGCCCGTCTGAAGAATTCCGATTCCGCCTGTTCGAATGTAACCGGTAGCTTCAAACCGAAGTAATCGAGAAGGATCCGGTTGAAGGCGATCCAGGGGAGTTCGATCTGTCCGAGATCTTTTCGGGGACACAGTTCACGGGTGAGCGTCTCGGAGTACTCGGCCAGATCTTCATAAGTGACTCCGCGGGGATTCGAAGCAGTTGAAAACAGAAAACGGTTCGCGTTTCCGGGATCGAAAGCGGCGTCCCGTATCACCGTATCCCCGAGATCGAAGAGCACCCCCGAAGGAATCGTTTCATCGTGTCTTGTCACTGGAATCTTCAACCTTTTCCGCCGCGTTTCTCCAGTTTTTCGCCAGTATCATGATAATCCCCGGATCGTTTTTAGCCTCGAACCGGCTGAAAAATCCTTGAGTCGCAGAACTGTCACCGAGTTGCGAGGAAGCGAGCAGCAGCGTGGTCAGGAGCATGCGATTTATATAATCATCCTTTATAATTCCGGTTTCCGGGAGGTGAATCTGCGAGAGCGTATAAAGCGCCGGCATGTCGTAGGAGCACAGCGCCTCGAAATAGCGCAACCATGATATGTCATCGGAAGTCAATGGGATAACCGAGATTTTCTCCGAAATAAGGCTCCAGATATCCACCATCTCGCTTTTCGAAAGGTAGGGAAGTGTCTTTTCCAGAATCTCGATGATGATGCCGAAATAGGTGTCGAACCCGGCACCAGTCGGAGAACACGAGGCGTAATCGATCAAGATGTTCTCGGGGGAAACGCCTTCAGGGAGGGTGTCGATGCCGTAATTCCGGGGACGGGTGAACTCGCGGTACAGTCTCTTCGCTTCGATGAATGAAGTGAGGCTCGAGAGGTCGGGAACCGTATCCTTCTCGCGAAATCCGATGAAACCTGTATCCGATTCGATGATCTTGCGCACCGGAATTACGTAGTCGCGCAGCGTATCGAGAATCTTGATGTTGTCGTCAATGAAACGGAATTTTACCGCGTTGAGGTCTACAAAAGGAAAAAAGTCGGAGTTCGCCGGCGTGGGGTGGATATTCGCTAGCGCGTCGAGAGTCCTTTCGGAGGCGAAGCGCAGGGACGAGAGGTCGTCAAGCGACGTGATCCCCATGGCGCGGCATCGCCGCGCCAGCGGCTCAATGGTGAAAGGGTCCCTCTTGAAGCTAAGATCGGTACG
>CAZGVZ010000494.1:0-3783 GCA_964529145.1 uncultured Fibrobacteraceae bacterium
ATACGTGAACACCCTGCTGGAACGCAATGTAAATTATGTTGCGATGAATCTTGCCAAGGTAACTTATCTGGATAGCGGGGCTCTGAACGTGCTCATCTATTGTCACAACACCTTACGTAAAAAAAACGGCTCGCTGGTCCTGATCGAGCCTAACGAATATGTGCGTGACGTTCTTGAAGTGGTGGGCCTCAACAAACTCGTGAAAATCTACACAACCGAAGAGGAGTTCGATCATGAAATTCAGACCAGTTAGCATGCTGCTGTTGGCTGCCGGAATCATTCTGGCGGGATGCTCTCCCAAGGATTTTATAAAACCCACCCAGGAAGAGATTGATTCATACGTCAAAGAGCACCCCGATTTGCCCGAGTTGGACAAATCCTGCATTTACGACGGCCGGTTCGAAATCGGCATCAAGCAGGAAACGCTCTTTTTCCTCCTTGGCGAACCGGTCACACAGGAGAAAGTACAGCAACCCTGGGCGCTTCAGGAAAAATGGACCTACAAAAAACGGGACCAGAAAATATTCATTCTCGAAGACAAGCATGTGGTGGGAATCCTGGAAAAGGAATGACCCGATAGATACGATCGGCGCGGCGAGGAGAGGCATTTTCCGTCTTTTCATATCGGCCGGACGAGCGCATTGTCGCAGGGAACGTGTACGTAAAGCGTCTAAGCCCGGTGCACGTATCGGTGGTCGCCTGGAATGGCTCTTTCACCTGAGCTGCGTTCCTGATCCTTCAATTCATTTCTCTATCCGCCGGAAAACGAGAAGCATCGTCCCTTTTCGCGAGTTCACACACGTAACCGTTTGAGAATGCCCGACTGATGCACGTTCTCGATCTCATCATCGCAGGGGTGACGATTTTCTTCGTCTTCATCGGAGTGAAGCGCGGACTCATCGGCGAATTCATCCGCCTTGGGGCGATGATCGCAGGTTGTGTGTCCGGTTTCATCTTCTGCCGCGACCTAGCTTCCCGGCCGCCGTTCGCACATCTGCCCATTCAATCGACAGTGAAGCATGCCCTCGCGTTCATTCTCATTTATCTGATTTGCGCCTGTGCCGTCCTGGCCGCGGGGTGGCTTGTCAAAAAAATCGTCCATAGTACACCACTCGGCTGGATCGACCGGCTCGCCGGGGGCGGAATAGGATTGCTCAAGGCACTCCTCATTGCCTATGTATTGTGTCTTTCGATATCATCGCTTCCGGCCAGACGCATCAGGAACGATTTCGGAAAATCGGTCATCTACCGTGGATACACCGCTCTCCCCAAGGGCATGTCCCTGAAAAGTCTCTTGAAAAAACGCGCCATGTTACGTACTATTTTCAATAAAAAAACCCGGCCTTCATCGGATATCGGGAATCTTCACAGAACCGTTAAAAAGTTCAAAGCTTCGGTGGATTCAGCAAAGGAAGCGCACTCTTCCGGCGGGGAAGGGAAATAGGAATCAACTCCCCATCGCGGATCTCTCCCAGGCGCGCCTCGGTACGAAGCCGTATCCGCTGAAAGGAGAATACACTTTGATCGCGCCGTCTCTCTCACTACTGACCGGTCTCGTTCTGGGTTCCTTTTTCAACGTTCTGGTATGGCGCATTCCGCGCGGGGAATCGATAGCCTGGCCCTCCTCCCACTGTCCTGATTGCGGCCGTTCCCTTCGCCCGTGGCACAACATTCCAGTGGCAAGCTTCCTTATTCTCGGAGGTAAATGCTCCTCCTGCAGGCGTTCCATCTCTATCCGTTACCCGCTTACCGAACTTGCGGCCGGAGGCGCAGCTCTGATCCTCTGGTATCGTCTTGTCGAAACACAGATCACCTCCCCAGCGACCATTGTTCCAGTTCTGTTTCTACAGGTTACGTTTTTGCTGCTTCTCATCCCTATCTCGATGATCGATTTCCGCCATTATATCATTCCCGATGGTTTTACCCTTCCTCTTCTCTGCACCGCGGCAGCCATGGCCTTTTTTCCCGGAGGACTCACTCCGGTCGATGCGCTGCTTGGCGTACTGGCGGGAGGAGGATCGCTGTTCGCAATCGGCTGGATCGGCTCCAGGATCATGAAAAAAGATGCGATGGGCGGCGGGGACATCAAACTCATGGCTGCGGCAGGCGCCTTATGGGGTCCCAAGACTGCTCTTCTCGCTATCCTTTTCGGGTCCCTCTCCGGCTCCGTGTACGGCATCGTGACCATGTCGCTGCGAAAGGCCAAATCCGACCACCAGATTCCTTTCGGACCTTTCCTGGGCGGCGGCATCTGGATCGCGGCGCTGTTCGGGGGGGAGATACTGAAGATGTATCTCATATATGTCGACACCATGGCGGGATCCGGTCAGTTCCCCCATTGACATGCAGGGGCCCGACAAATCCCTCAGTGGATAACGGAGGTGCTCCCCGCGGGACAAGACAGTGAAGAGTGCATCGATCATCCGAGCATTTTTTTGAAGTCCTCGAATTCCTCGCGAAGGGTTCCCAGCTCCTCCCTGAGTCTGCCGACCTCCTCTTCAAGATCGCGAAGACGCTCATCCCCGGTCGAAGCCTCGGGAATCAGGGTATCTGTCTGCAAAGCGGCGGCCGCATCGGCGATCCCTTGCTCCCCTGAAAAAAGATGCATGAACCTGGGTTCCTTGCGTCCGGCTCCACGGGGAAATTCAACGACGAACGGGCCATCGCTCCTTGAAATAAGCCCACGAACCGTCTTTTCAGCTTCTTCTATCGAACCGAAGGAACAGAGCCTTTCAGTCCGCAGCCGAATCTCTCCAACAGTCTGTGGCCCTCTGAGCATAAGAACGCAAATAACCGCGATTTCCTGCTCAGTGAACGTGAAAAGACTCCGGAGATTATGTTCGTATTTATAGACGCGGGCTCCCGCAACCGACCTCTGCCACACGAGACGCTTCTCTTTCAGTGTGTCGATGGCTCCGGCCACCTCCCGCTCACCCAGTTGAAGCACCGGTTCCCGGTTCGTCTTCTGATTGCATCCATTAATCAGCGCATTGAGGGATAACGGATAGTAATCAGGAGTAGTAACCTCCTTCTCGATGAGCGTGCCGAGCACGCGTACCGCAATCCTGTCAAGGACAATATCCATGGGATCTCCGGATTCACAGGTTCATCTGTCGCGCGTATGAAACGTCCGGGCGCCAGCAGGTGTCCGGACATTTCAATTCATACCCGCCAGGATGAAAAATAGCTCCTTCCCCCCGGTCACGGGAAGAGATACGCAGGATCGTTCAGCCTGCATTGGGGACAAGGACATGCCGCACCGGAAACAACACGGCCGCCCCGGGTCGAAACAGATAGTTTTGGACGTTCGCATCACGAGTATCGTATAATCACTCGGGAGGTTACTACGCACAGGCTCCGGAGTGCGTACGCTCACTGAGGACAACCACCATACCTGCAAGGAGACCTTATGCATACACCGATCGTTGCTGTTTGCCTTATCGCCGTCTTCGCGGTAACGCTCCAGGCCCGGAATCCCCCTGTGGCCGGCCCCGTCCCCGGAAATCCCAAAGCCGTTACGCAGCCGGCTCCGAAGATCGCGCCCCCGCCGGCCACCGCACAAACGACCGCTGCTTTGCCGGGCATTACCGTGTCGAGAGCCGTGATCGCGCTCGATGTGGTAGATCATGAACCCAGAGATACGGGTAACACGTTTCCCCCAGAGGTCAAACGTCTCTATTGCTTTACCGAAGTTATGAACGGACAGGACGGAGAGATTCAGCATCGCTGGTACTGGAACGATGAAATGATAAGCGCCGTCACCCTGAAGATCTCCTCGAAACG
>CAZGVZ010000495.1:0-3782 GCA_964529145.1 uncultured Fibrobacteraceae bacterium
TGGTGATTTTTCCGGGATTGGTCATACCGGTCAGAGCGCCGCTCCACCCGGAAAAATGAAAGCCTTCAGCGGGTACAGGGGTCAGCTTTACGACCGTACCGGATTCGTAAACCGGAAGGTCCGGAACCTTGGTTACACTTCCATCGGTTGCGGAGATGGAAAGGGTAAAGGTCTCCTTCTCTGTCCATTTCGCGAAAAGTACGATATCGTCCGATACCGTCATGGTCGCAAAATCCCATGCATTGTCGCACCCGGGTTCCTCGAACCATCCGCCGAAACTATGATTTGCATATGTCGGAGGCTCGGGCTTTGTTACCAGCCCTCCATGATTTATTGTTTCAGATGGAACATCACTCCCGCCCTGGGAATTGAAGGTGACCGTATGCCTGGTAATTGTCCATATTGCATACAGTGTTACATCCGTTGTATCCATTGAAAATGAGGCGCGATCTGCGTAAGGAACTCCGCTTCCATCCGGATCGGTATTCCAACCGGAAAATTCAAAACCTTCTCTTTCATAAGTATTTGAGAATAGTGAAACAGACATGCCGGATGCAATTGACTGGTCGGCCATCGAGCCGGAACCCCCGTTACCATTGAAGATTATTCTGTATAACGGCTCCTGAGTCCAGATTGCATAGAGCGTATCATCGCCGGTGTCCATGATGTATTCCGCCTTGTCGGTATAGGTAACCTCGCCCGCGGCAGAGGTCGCCCATCCGGCAAATGTCCAGCCTGTGCAGGTGAATTCGTTTTCATCGAGCGCCACCGTTCCTCCGGAAATTATTGTCTGTTGGTTCATCACACCCTGTGCGGAGTCGTGATTTTTATTGAAAGTAATGGTGAAGGCGGCCTCTTCAACCCATACCGCATAGAGCGTCATATTTTCGGGACCCATTCTGAATTCAGCCTTATCCATGAACTCTACTTCTCCAGTTTCGGCGGTAGCCCAACCGTTGAAACGGTACCCCGGATTGATGAAAATATTTTCCGGTAATCTGACAGAATCTCCTTTAGTATAATTCAGGATCGGCATTGTTCCGCTCGCTGCCGAACTGTTTTTTAGAAACGTAATTGCAGAGGGTTTGTTTGGACCTTGAATGATTGATATATTCGAGGAAATCGGCTGTAATTTGGGAAAGGAATATGGTGTCAGGATAAGGTTTTTGACACCCGGCGCGGAAAAAGTGTAAGAATACCAGACAGTATCGAAGAGATCGTCATTGTTAAACTGCGTGAATGTCCTGTTTATGACCATACTGTCTTCTTCTTTGACTACCAGGGAGATTGAGTCAAAATTTTCAGGGAGATGCAGTACGGCACCGATTTCGAGCGGTCTTCCAGCCGTATCGGTAACGGAATTGTTGTGTGTTCTCGAATCGGCAGTCTTGAATATGATCATTATACCGGTTTTTTTCGGATCACTGGGTGAATCCGGTATGTCACAGTGCAAAAACAGCAACAAAACAGGCAAGACAGGTATGACGGCAATGGGTATCATTCTATTCATCGTTCTTTTCGCCTCCTTTGAGGTGTCGTCTCATGACGCGAATTATGTGGGGGTTCCGTTGTATAGGAAACGAAGTTCCTTTTAAGATTAAATTAATCGATAGCATCAAATAAATCTGTGATCGATGTCACAAAACGGTTTTTTATTCATACCTCATCGCAAACAATATCGCTGTCACGCCGGAGAAGGCTTACCGGTGCGTAAAGCTCTTGTCGAACTGCGTTTCACCATTCACGGACCGGAAAACAGCAAGAGCCAAGAGTATAGATTCAAGGCAAAACTATCATAGCATAAAGGAAAAGGTGACATTCCGGAAGAGGTGGGCGCGTTCATCTCTCTGTTGGGCCTGAACCGGCTTCGGATTTCCGGGATGATTCAATTCGTACATAAATTGAACTTGGCCGGTATTATGGAAAAAATGACAATACCGCCATTTTTCCCTGTTTCAAACAAAAAAACCGGACTGTCATATGACAGTCCGGTTTCGAATTCGAACAGACACCGATCACCTTAGCGGGTAATGGTAATCTTCGCCTGCTGCAATCCATCGGCACCTGCGAATTTGGCAAGGTAAAGTCCGGTGCTCAACGGCCTGGACAAGGGAATGGTAACGTCACCGACATGATTGTGTGACAGTTTCATACGTGAAACAACCGTTCCCTTGAGATCCACCAGCATGAACGTTCCCCGGGAAACCTTGTTCAATACCAGTAACCGCTGTACCGGCAGATATCCGATTCTCAGGTTTTCTGTAGCTGCAATCAGCGCCTGTGCCTTACGGTGCGATTCAGGAAGGGCGGCGACTTTGGCCAGGTCCCTGATGTTCTGTCTTTCAATGTCATACCATTTCTTGGCGGTCGACTCCAGCTGCTTATACTTTTGTGCATCCGATGATGACATGTAATCGTCATAGGCTCCGGCAAACGGAGCTTCGAGATCGATCCAGGTGGCGAGGGTTTTGATATCTTTGGCGGAGAGTTTGGTGCCGCCTTTCGGCATGGCGCCCGAAAGGACCGCGGTAATCATGCCGCTTTTGGTGGAACCGTATGATTTGGGCGGCATCTGCGGCGGCTGTGAAAATATGGTGGTTATGTTGATCGCTTTGTTGCTGCGCTTACTCGCAATGCCACTCATAAGAGACTGGTACGATTTCGTCCAGGTCTTTTTAGCGCCTGAATCATACGCATCGCCCCCCGTCAGATCGAGATTGGATGTATGACCGGATTTATGACAGCTCGCACAATTCTCATCGAGAATGGGTTGAACGAATTTCTTGAAATCGAATCCCTGGTTCTCGAAGCCCATCGTTGCATCGAGGTTCTGAGTGCCGGCGGCACCGGCAAGAAAGCTGGATGCCGTAGGAGGAGCCGAGGCTTTGTTTTCGTGGCACCCGTAACAGGCGAAGGTTTCGCCCGGCATGAGTGTTGCCCAGCTGCGCATGTTCGCTATGCAACGTCCCTCCTTGTCGAGCACCTGAAAAAAAACAGGTCTTCTTGCCGGTACTTTAAAGGCGGCGGAGCCATCCTCATAGATTTTCGCCTCTCCCAGGACTTCCTTTACCTCCCATGAACCGCCATAGATTGAGACCGGGCAAATGGTCGGGGCGGCAAAAATGACGTCTGATGGCCGGGAACCCATAACCTGGCCGAAAACCGGGCTGTTACCTGCTTGATCGCATGCTCCCATAGTACGGTAGTTAAGTGCGACAACACGAAGCGTCTTGGCTTCGCCACTTGCTTTGTCGATACCTTTCATGCCGTCGCCGTAATAGACATCGTTCATGGTAAAGACACCCATGCTATCGTTATAATTAGCCACTGGAGGAATCTGAACAGGATCACTTCCCCAAATATCTTTCCACGGGGCAACCACCACTGGGGTGTTTAATGATTGGTCTGCCCATGCGAGAAGTTCCCGGCTTTTTCCATCAACACTTTTCAGATAGATTCTGAACTTGCCTGAGTTTGTCATTCGACTAAGACTGTTCAACTGGTTCTCTTCGCGATAAGAAACCAGATACCAGTCCTTATCAAGCGGATAGGGATAAGCGGAATTTCTGTATATTCCACCGAATGCAAAATCGTCATTTTTGTCACGGGTTTCCGTCTTTCGTGGGGGGCTTATCATGGTTACATGTTCAGGTCCATTTGAAGCTTTTGAAATATCACATATTAGCGCTTCTCCCGAGTAACTACCATGATGTCCGCTTGCAACTGCGAAAAACAAATGCGAACTGCCGGGAACCGGCCGGCCATGAATGAACGTCTGCGGC
>CAZGVZ010000496.1:0-366 GCA_964529145.1 uncultured Fibrobacteraceae bacterium
ATATTCCATCGCGTCGAGAGTATTGTCGAATGAAACGATGGAAAGGTCTTCGGGGATGCGGATATTCCTTCCCTTGAGGTAATCCATGGCGATGGTCGCCGAGAAATCGTTCGCCATCACCCATGCGGTGATCGACCGGTCACCGAGGGCGGAATCAAACAATGGTTTCATTTTCTCGTGAATCTCGGAACTCGCGCAGTTCCATTCTGTTATATACCTTGCAATACTGTATCCGAGATTGCCGAACCGTTTGAAAAAGGCGTCGTTCGCCTCTTTTCTCCACTCGGCGTACAGGTTGACCAGCGCCCTGAGGTCCTCCGGATGCTCCTGGTTCTTCAGATAATCCCACTGGTAGGCGAAGGAGCA
>CAZGVZ010000496.1:376-3781 GCA_964529145.1 uncultured Fibrobacteraceae bacterium
ACGGGGTCACACTGGTGACGTTTCCCGAACGGGTGAACATGTCGGCGATGGTATCGAACCGCCGCTGCGACCAGAGCGCGCGGTGAAACGGTGAAAAGAACGCGATGTGACGATGGCCATGGCCGAGCAGGTAATGGGCCACCCGTTTCGCAGGAAGCACCGAGGCTGTGGCTGTGAAGAATTGAACCAACCGGTTTCCCTGTGCGCACCTGGGAGTTTTCCACCCACCCACTACATCCAGGACCGCCACCTGTCTCCTGAGACCTACGAGCCGTTCCAGCACCTCCTCCGGAGTGCCGTCAAGATTCGCGACGATGAAAACATAACCGAGAATGGTCCGGTCCTCGAAATCGAAATCCTTTCGCGTGGCCGTATGTACGAACTGAAGACGGCCCATGTTCCTGTAGTAGACGATGACGTCGAGCTGTACGTTGATACGGATGCATTCCGATTCCAGGGCCCTGAAGTAGCTCTTGTCCTGGTAGTCCACCCAGATCTTTCCGTCCTCCCAACCGCACCCTATCGCGACGATACGGGCATGCCCCGGACTCCCGGCAAGCGGCGGAACGTAATATCCGTTCGTGCGCGGTTCGATGATTTCCTCCTGGATAAGACTGGAAAGGGCTTTTTTGAGTGTGGTGAAGGATGCGCCGTAGATCTGCTGCAGTTCCTTACACGAAGGCAGTTTTTCGCCTGCCGTGAATCTTCCTGAAACGATATCCCGAAACAGTTTTTCCTTTACATAATGTTTCGAGCCGGCGGGGGGGAGTTGCGGCTGATGGTCTTTTGAAAAGCTGCGTGTGACTTCTACTTGTCTTTCCCCTGGGGGTGAGCCGACAAATGTTTTTCGCCTGCGATGGAATCCGGGGGCAACGACTCCGCGCCGCTCGAGCTCCCGCAGTGCCTTCCACATGGTCACGAACGAGACGCCGGCCTCCTGCGCGAGCGTTCTTATCGAGGGCAGCGCGGCCCCCTGGCTTTCCGGATATGCGCTGGAAATATGGGATAGCGCTCGCTCGATTCCAGGTTTCGTTTTTTCCATGGTTCACGCCTTTTTGATATATTAATATATCACAAAATTCTCGTACATAAAATAATTTGATGTTGTCCGCAACAATTTTTTTTCATATTTTGCTATAGATCGGAATTTTTACACCGAAAGAACAGGTTGATCGGCAATTCTCACTATTTTAAAAATGACTTTTTAGAGAGATACCAGACATGAGTGATACAGACGGATTCCTCCTCGGATACGATATCGGAAGTTCATCCGTAAAAGCGACGATACTGGAAAGCGAATCCGGCCGGGTCGTCGCTTCGGCCACTTCGCCGGCCAACACCGAGCTGGATATCATTGCCGAACGGCCGGGCTGGGCGGAGCAGCACCCGGAAACATGGTGGGATCATGTGCGGCAGGCAACCGCTCAATTGCGCGCAGCGGTAAACTCCGATCTCTCGGCGGTAAAAGCGATCGGTATTTCCTACCAGATGCACGGACTCGTCATGCTCGACAAAAAGCTCGCTCCCCTTGCCCCATCCATAATCTGGTGTGACAGCAGAGCGGTTCAGACAGGGCAGAAAGCCCTCATGGAACTGGGTGAAGAGCGGTGCATGAGCCACCTGCTCAACCCGCCCGGTAATTTTACCGCCTCCAAACTGAAATGGGTTTCGGAAAACCGTCCGGAAATCTATCGCTCCATCCATCATTTCATGCTTCCCGGCGATTACATCGCACTGAAACTGACAGGAATACCGGCGACCACCGCATCGGGGTTGTCGGAGGGAATACTCTGGGGATTCAAGGAAAACCGCCGTGCGGATTTTCTTCTCGATCACTACGGGATCGATCCCGCCCTCATCCCTCAGATGGTTCCCACGTTCGGTGTTCAGGGGATACTTACAACTGAAGCTGCCTCCACGCTTGGACTTCCAAAAGGGACTCCAGTCGCGTACCGCGCGGGGGATCAACCGAACAACGCGCTTTCCCTCAACGTGTTGCAGCCCGGCGAGATAGCTGCGACCGCAGGAACCTCGGGTGTGGTGTACGGAGTCACCGATCGTACGGCGTACGACGCCCGGGGAAGGGTGAACACTTTTCTTCACGTCAACAGTTCCTCCGACTCCCTCAGGCTGGGAATTTTATTGTGTGTCAATGGAACCGGCATTCTCAACCGCTGGATCCGCAATCTTCTGGGCAGCTGGAGCAGGGAGCCCCTCTCTTACGCGGCCATGGACATAGAAGCGGCTAAAGCGCCGCCCTGTTCCGACGGTCTGTGCATTCTCCCGTACGGCAACGGAGCGGAGCGTACCCTCGGAAACCGCTCGATCGGCGCCTCAGTTCACGGCATCGACCTCACGCGGCACACCCGTGCACACATGCTTCGCGCCGCCCAGGAAGGAATCATCTTCGCGCTGATGAACGGAATCGACATCATGCATTCCATGGGGCTCAAAAGCAGCGTGGTAAGGGCAGGCGACGCAAACATGTTCAAGAGCAGGCTCTTTTCCGAAGTTTTCGCCACGGTGGCGAACAGCGCGGTAGAACTGTACAACACCGACGGCGCTCAGGGTGCCGCGCGCGGCGCCGGAGTCGGAGCCGGCGTCTACAGAACACTGGGCGAGGCATTCTCGAATCTTGCCGTGGTACGCCGGATAGAACCCGATCGAGCGCTGGAGGACCGTTACAAGGAAGCGTACGGCCGCTGGTTGACGATATGCAATAATCAGATCCGTAGTCTCGAAGGATGAAAAACCACGGATATTTCATCGTGACGTTCATTACAATATAGAAAACAAACAGTAAATACACTTATTTTACAGTTCTTTTTTCGAAGGGAGCGAATTACCGATGTCTCAACAAAAATCTCTGCATAGTATCTGTCGCTGGACCTTCAATCCCGGAAAGGGCGGATTCGTTCCCGGAGATATCCGTGAAAAGTGGAACGGCCGGAACCTCGACACTGTCGGAACGATCAAACTGATCAAGGACAAGATCGCTCCCCGCCTGCCCGATTCCGTCGGCCTGGGTTACGAGGTCCACTACGACAGTGAAATCGACGAACGCACGGCGCCTGCGCTGGCGGATGCCCTCGTAGACGCGAACATATCGCTCGCTATGATCACTCCTGGAGCCCACTCTCATTTCGCATATGGCGGGATCTCGTCACTTGACGGCAAGGAAGTCTCGGCTGCCCGCGACCTGGGTACCAGAACGGTGGACCTCGCGTATGGCCCCCTCAGGAAGGCCTGGCACAGGGAAGTACCTCCGACTTTCGTGCTCTGGAACGGATCCTACGGCTACGACCTCGCCTCGGTAGGTGTCAAGACAATGTACCAGACACTCAAGGAAAGCGTCGCAGGCCTTTGCAAATACGAAGAAAAAGCCGGCGGCAAACTTTACATGGC
>CAZGVZ010000497.1:0-3761 GCA_964529145.1 uncultured Fibrobacteraceae bacterium
GCGGTGTCATTGCCATTCTTGAAGCGTAAGGAGTCCAGTGCTTCGCACTGTTTTCGTTATACCGCTTGGCCCGCTCAAGCCAGACCACGGCTTTTAGCCGTGGTAGTTGATTCGATCTTAATGGGGTGAACGCCGGTCGGAAAAATGCGAAGTGAATGTCTGCCGGGCACGTAATTTGCAAAACTGGTTTTGCGTGTGTGGAAAAGGAGCTTTACAAAATATGAACGATCATATTTACAAAAAAATCGAGATTACCGGATCGTCCGAAAAGGGCATTCAGGACGCTGTCGAAAAGGCAATCGCCAAAGCAGGAAAAACATTGCACGATATGCGGTGGTTTGAGCTTATCGATGTGCGCGGACACTTGAATGGTGGTAAAGTCGAACACTGGCAGGCTACCTTGAAGATAGGATTCGAAATAGAACCTTGATCGAAGCCCCGAAGCTCCGGTCCTGCCGGCGATTCAAACCCGTATTCCCTCAGGAGGCTCATTATGACTCGTATGATTCTAGTGACTGGTGCTACGGGAAAACAGGGGGGTGCGGTAGCGGATCAACTGCTCAAGGACGGCTGGATGGTCAGGGCGCTTACGCGCAAACCTGAAAGAGAAGAGGCGATTGCCCTGGATGGAAAAGGAGCTCAGATAATCAAGGGAGATCTGGATGAACCCATGTCCTTGCGTACCGCACTTCATGGCGTGTATGGAGTGTTCAGCGTACAGGATTCATGGGAACACGGTGTTGAAAAGGAGATAACTCAGGGAAAGAGACTCGCGGATGAAGCGAAACACTGTGGCGTAAATCATTTCATTTACAGCAGTGTCGGGTGTGCTCACAGAAATACGGGAATTCCTCATTTTGAAAGTAAATGGGAAATCGAAAAGCATATCAGATCGCTCGGGATAAAGCATACCATCCTGCGTCCGGCTTTTTTTATGGAAAACTTCCTTGAGCCGGAGATGAAGAGGGAGATAAAGAGCGGAAGTCTTCCTCTGGGTCTATATCCTGAAAGATCCCTTCAGATGAT
The DNA here is from genome assembly GCA_964529145.1 of uncultured Fibrobacteraceae bacterium. Taxonomy (GTDB): domain Bacteria; phylum Fibrobacterota; class Chitinivibrionia; order Chitinivibrionales; family Chitinispirillaceae; genus JAFGNB01. The sequence continues at coordinate 1,027 of CAZGVZ010000497.1, forward strand.
CGCGGTGAAAGATATCGGTGTTTTTACCACTATCGCGTTTGATAATCCGGACGACTACATCGGCAGAGAAATGGATATTGCGGGCGACGAATGTACGGGGCCCCGGATGGCTGAAATTTTGGGAAGTACGATCGGACGTGAAGTGATATATCGGCAGACGCCGATGGAGTCGCTGAAAAACCGCGGTCAGGAAATGTATTCGATGTATGACTGGTTCAATAAGAAAGGGTACGAAGCGGATATCAAAGCACTGAGAAAGATTTACCCGGAGCTAATGAGTTTCGAGCGATGGACAAAAGAAAACAACCGGATTTTCGAGCGGCAGTTACTGCAGGTGTAGGACAATGAATCAGAATGCACCTCGTTCGGGAGCCCCGATGAAAAAAGTACTTTCATACATGGCGGGATCTCGCACTATTTTCTGCTGTGAGCCGCGATCAGGTTTTTAAGACGGTTGAAGTCTATGGGTTTTATGAGATAATCATCAAAGGCCTCTTCCGCCGCTCTACGGTCGGGGGTATACCCGCTTGCGGCAATGATATAGGGCCTTGAGCCCGAGTGCAGCTCCCTGATTCGTCGGGACAATTCGTATCCATCCATGTCGGGAAGACGAATATCCAGAAGAACGATATCCGGAGGTGTTTCTGAAGCCAGTTGGAGTGCTGCAGCTCCGTTTTCCGCGCTCTGCACGATATTGCCTGGTTCCTCAAGTACCTCCGCGATTATTTCCGCGATCGCGGGTTCATCGTCAACGACAAGAACCCTCATTGGAGTTCCTGTTACATCAGTAGTCTTCCGCGGCAAACCGGATTTCGGCTCGGACCGTTTAAACATCGGAAAAGTAGAGACAAGTGCATCACGTAAGGCGGATGCGAGCTGTTCCGGTGAAAATGGTTTTGCGAGAAGGCGGGCTCCCGGAACGATCTTTCCCTGATTGACTATATGATCTTTATCGTACCCCGACATGAACAGGGTCGCCATCTCGGGTCTTTCCGAGGACAGAATTTTCGATACCTCCCAACCGTTTACACCGGGAAGGACTACATCCGTCAAAAGGAGTTGAATGGAACCGGAATATGTACGCGATATCGTGAATGCCTCTTCGCCGCTGCTTGCTGAAAGGACATTGTATCCCATATCGGAAATTTCCTGGGAGGCGAACTCACGTGCCATCGTGTTGTCCTCGACGATCAAGATCGTCTTGCCTTCCACTTCGAATGAAGTGTCACTGTTTACCGATTCTGTGACAAACACTTCTTCGTCGGACCTGGGAAGATAGATTTTAAAGGTGGTACCTTTTCCCGGTTCACTGTAAACACGAATGACTCCGGAACTCTGGCGGATTGTGCCGTAAGCCATCGAGAGCCCCAGGCCCGAACCGCTGCTCCCGAAGGGTTTTGTCGTGAAAAACGGTTCGAAAATTTTATCCAGGAGATCCTGTTCCATTCCACAGCCGCTGTCGGAAATGACGAGCATAACGTAAGGACCTGCCGGAACGGGATCCTTTTCATAGGGGTGAATGTCGGAAAGGACAACATCGGTGGTCTGGAAATGAAGTTTTCCTCCATTGGGCATTGCATTTCTGGCATTGACCACCATGTTCATGATCACCTGTTCGAGCTGAGCCGGATCTGCCTTGATGCGGCCCAGGTCGGGTTTGAGATCCCATGATAATTTCACATCCTCTCCAAGTGTATGGCGGAGCATCGGCTTGATTTTCAAGATAAGATCGTTGAGGGAAAAGACCTGAGGCTGAAGCATCTGCTTTCTACTGAACGCCAGGAGACGGTGAGTGAGCGAAGTGGCGCTTTTTGCGGCCTGTTCGATATACTCGAGATTTTCCCGCAGTCGATGATCGGACCCGAATTTTCGGAGTACACGGTGAGTATAACCGCTTATCACCTGCATCATATTGTTGAAATCATGAGCTATTCCTCCGGCCAGCTGTCCCAAAGCTTCCATTTTTTGGGCGTGCAGCAGCTGCTCTTGACTGTTTCTGAGCTCCTGGGTTCTTTCGTCCACCAGTTTTTCAAGTCCCGCGCGATAGCGTTGAAGTTCTTCTTCGGCCATTTTTTGATAGGTAATATCCTGGGTGGTACCGAAGCATCCTTGAAGCCGTCCAGCGGGATCGATTTCGATCTCCGCAGTTTCACGGACCCATTTTATCCTTCCTTCGACAATCAGACGGTGTTCAGCCACAAAATTATTTCCTGAGGCCGTTGCGGAATAAAGCTGTTGTTTCAGGTAGTCTCGATCATCAGGATGCACCGCAGCGAGCGCCCTTTCAAATGTAAGGTATGTTCCAGGCGGAATTCCGAAAATCCGATAGTTTTCGTCAGACATCGTAAGCGTATTTTTCTCCGTCTTGAACCGCCAACTCCCGATACTGCCTACAGCCTGAGCCCGGTTGAGGTCTTCCCTGTTTTTTTTCAACTGCTCTTCGGATCGCATGCGAATCATGGCGGCCGCGATCTGATCCGCAACAGCCCTCATTAAATCGAGTTCTTCTGAACTGAATGTTTCGCGGGTTTTCGTACCGAAAGAAAGCGTACCGATTACTTTATGTCCGGGCCCGAGTAACGGGTGACAGGCGTAGGCCCTGACACCGTACGATCTGACCAGATCCGTTCTGCTGTCCTGAGTGGAGGGTATGTGTTCTGCGACGATGCGGTGCCCTTCGAGTGCAACGTAACCGCATACTTCGGTTCCGTAGTCGATCCATTCAATCCCTCTGG
>CAZGVZ010000498.1:0-3754 GCA_964529145.1 uncultured Fibrobacteraceae bacterium
GGGGCACCGCCGACCTGCGCCTGTACGCCGACCTGATCCACGAGTTCGTCTCGCTCCCCGGGATGATGGAGGCCACCGTCGATGACGCGGCCGCCTTCTTCGCCCGCACGGTCCTCCACAAGGCGGAGTTCGACGCCGGGCTCGAGCGCCTGCGCCGGTGGTGGGAGGAGGTGGCCACACCTCCTGCACAAGGGTAAGCGTCTGCTGCTCGATGCTGTCGACCGACTCCGACATCACCGCCTGGCATGATTAGGAATGGTGAGATCGGTGAATCGAAATCCAAAGACATGGAGAGATGAGGGGGACCCGGGAGATCCCCCCCTTTCATACCCACCAACAGTCAACTCTGCTAGTGCTTCATGGGCCAGGAAAGCAGGCTAATTGATGCGCACAGTGACCGGGACAACCTGAATTATGGCTACCTCCTCAGCAACGACCTCAAGCTGAAGTGAGAAAACATACTCCCCTTTGTCATCGAGGAACAGCTTTCTGGAGAAGGTGACATCAAAGTTCAACGTGTCTCCGGGGTGGACATTTTCGCGGAAGTCCGGGTCGATTTCTTGGATGAGATTCGCAAAATCTCCGTTTTTCCGGAGGGAAACCCGGACAACGGACGAGGCGTCGATCAGAGCGCTTTCAACGGCGGCCACAATTTCGGAGCTGTCGCTCGAAAGGGAAAAATGTTGTCCCCCGGTGGCTCGGACAACATCCGCAACATCGGATACTGAATAGCCGGACTGAAGGCCGTAAATCCGAATGTGTCTGGAATTCAGATAATTTACGGTTTCTTCAAACCCGGCACCTGGATAGGCGGGTTCGTAGTCGCTGTCGTGAAAACCCGCATCGGTCGCCAGGAATATGATGGGGAGGGACCCCTCTCTCCAGCCGACACTGAAAGCGGCGATATTTGCCTGCGGAACACCGTCCACTGCCCTGCCCAGCCCGCTGGCCGCTTGATAAAGGGCTTCGAGCTGACTTTCCTTGGTGTCCTCACCGTTTCTGGCCGTGAGGGAGTTGATGGCACTGAGTATCTTGTCCCTGTCCCCGGTCAGCGGCTGGTTCAGCAGATAGGCGAAATCTCCCGAAGACTGGGAACCGTAAGGATAGGAGGGGAAATCGCTAAAGCTCGCCACGCCAATCTGCACGTTGGTTCCGCTGGACACAAAAGTGTCGACCAATGCTGCCGCCTGTGATTTGAATTGAGCGATGTCGTCGTCATAGCTTCCCGACACATCGGCCAGGAAGAGAATGTCGACCTTGTCATAGATTATATTTTGGGGCAGCTTTACCGATACGGTTTTCGTTACATCCGAACCCAGGCCGAAATTCAGGTCGACCTCGATCGGTGTTCCTTCAGGAACACTCCGGTTGTTGCGTTTGTCTATGGCAGCCTTGATGGCGTCTTCGACATTGAGCCTGGCTCCTTTTTCCAGCCTTCTCCTCTCCGTGGGCAGCGCCGACTCATCTCCGACCTCATCCGCGGTAAGCGGGGAGGTAAATACGTCATCCGGCTGGCCGGATACCGGGACCGTATTCTCGATCGCCATGGCCGTGCTTCGCAGCATTCTTTTGATCTCCAGAGGAGTCAGGTTCGGCTCGATGGAGAGCATTGCGGCGATTGTCGCCGTTACCAGAGGTGTGGCGAATGATGTTCCATACGCGAGATTTGAGTCATAGTCTTTAACTGTTCCGGCTGCGGCTATATCCACGCGACGTCCGTAATTGGAATAGGGACTTGTGCTTTCACTCCTTACCGGGGTCTCATCCGTACTATGAGCTCCGACGACGATCAGGTTATTCGACACGATGCTGGACGGCGATCGGAATTCCGGGTCTCCTGCATTGGTATTGCCATTCCCCGCGGAGGTCACGATAACGGCGTTAGGGTAATTCTTTTCAGTTTTCCGAATGACATCGATAGCCGCACTGTTAAAGTAAGCGAAATCATCGGAACTCCAAACGTTGTTTTCCACATCCTGCCCCAAGCTTGTCTGCGCCCCCTCCCTATGTATTCCAAAACTCCAGTTGACCACCCGGGCGCCGTCTTCGAGCATCCTGGCCGTAGCCGCAAATTTACTTTGGTTCCATTTGTTGCCTTCAACCCTGATGTTGAACCCACCGTGAGCATTGGCGATGCCCTGCAACAAACCGGCCATACCGCCGTCTCCGATTTCGGCGGCGACCACCCCGCTCACAATGCTTCCATGGTCTTCGTATCCGCCGCCATCCTTGGCATACAAAGCGATGTTATTGGATCGGCCGGTAACGTATCCATCGAAGTCCTCCTGGTCGAAATCCACATCGGATTCCACGATCCCGATCGAGGTGAAGATGGGCCGGGTCCTGTCGGCATTGGTGGGATGCACAGCGTTGCTGTATGCCCTGCAACCTTCTACGACCCTATTGTTGACTCTCTGGAATTGATAATCCGGGTCCTTGGTCCAATCAGTGGAGTCACCCGATAAGGCAATGTTTTTGAAGGCGTATTTCACCGCAATGTCGGTTCTGAGCAATTGCGCGTGGGCGTCTAGTTCCTCGAGCGTGTTCGAATCCAATTCAAGCTGATAGGCTGAAATCAGCGGAATTTGTCCGATGATCCTTCCCCCGACAAGTCCTGCTATTCTTTCCGCCTCCGCATAGGAATTGTACTCATCCTTCAGTGCGATCATCATCTGGTTCACCGCTACTTCGTTCCCCAGGCTGTCCAGCATGACCTCATCCTCTGCCGGAGTCTTGACATAGGTTTTGGAAACGCTGAACCAAACCGCATTACTCGTAGAGGAGCCTTCTTTAAGGTAAAGGGGGCCGTTTTCGGCATCCGCCGGTACCTTGAAGGAGATTTCGGTTTTGTTGATTCCGGGAATTCCAGCAATAGTCATTCCGGACAGCACGATTTCCGGGTCGGTGGCCCCGGAATAGTTTATGGTCACCATTTCGCCGATTTCCGCCGCTGTCGGAGTGATCTCATAGATCCGAAAGGCATCGATCCGATCTCCCGAAGAGGGGTCGGAGTTGACGCTTCCGGCCGGTTGCTTACTGCCGGGCGAATTGGTTTTGAGGCTGGTGCAACCTGCGAAAAGGAACGCGCAAAGGGCAGCAATGGAAAGGATGAAGCGCATTTCGATTTGTCGTGATGACTGGATATTCATGTCGTTGGTCTCCTGTTTGGGCTTAGATCCGCTAATAGGGAGAGGGATCGAGCCACGCCCCTGTTTTCCCTCCATTGAGGTAGGCGCGAATCTCCCCCCAAAGGTGACAAACTTTAAAGCATCCGGAATCCAAAGCTCATGAATGGGGCGAGATGCTGAAGGACCTGTACGCGTAATCCGCGATCCCATGACCCCGCCGGAGCTCTCCCTGGATCTCTACCGCGCCATCCGCCGGGCGGGGGGCACCGCCGACCTGCGCCTGTACGCCGACCTGATCCACGAGTTCGTCTCGCTGCCCGGGATGATGGAGGCCACCGTCGATGACGCCGTCGCCTTCTTCGCCCGCACCGTCCTCCACAAGACGGAGTTCGACGCCGCGCTCGAGCGCCTGCGCCGCTGGTGGGAGGGGCTGGCTGCCCGCTCCGCTTCCTCCTGACCCTCGGCTGAAATCCTCGCGGGGGGGATCCCGGCGCCGCTCCCATTCTTTTCGGTCCTGGGTATAATGATGTATAATACTGGTGTATACATTGTCGGAGGTTCACGATGGTGAGGACTCAAATCTACCTGACTCAACGGCAGCGCGACGGTCTGGCGGCCATGGCCAG
>CAZGVZ010000499.1:0-3753 GCA_964529145.1 uncultured Fibrobacteraceae bacterium
TCTTGTCTCAGGATGTCATCGCAGGCGATGCCGCAGGGGTAAGAGGGTTCTGCAAACGCTACGGGTTCAAGGAAAAACCGTCAAGAATCCGGTTTCGTATCCTGGACCCCGGCCTATCCCTCCTGTCCCCGGGCGAAGAGCAGGACATTGCCATTACCGACCGTGCGTTCGCGCGCCTCCAGATACCTGTTCAGCGCGTCTTCATGACGGAAAACGAAACGAGTGTGATCGTAACGATCCGTTCTATATCCCTCCCGAAAACAAAGCTCCTGAATTCCTTCGGACGTTGTCCCTGGAATTGTAAAAAACGCAGTCCCTCCTGTGACCATTTGCCTCTGAACCTTTTATGACGTGCGAAATCGCACATCACTTCGTTCCATCCGCTTTGGCCCACATAGCGAAGAAGAAACTGAAGGGAAAAAGCGGTATGCCCTCTTTCTAGAAGAATGTCCACCATCGGAGGTATCAGCTCCTTCTCTCCGGGCATGCACTTGTAGGCTTTGTTGAGGTAGTGGAACGATTCGAGATCCTCGTCTTTTTCACGGTAAAACTCGGCAAGAAACCAGTACTCCTCGAGACAGAAGGGCGATTCGATTTCGATCACACGGCGCACCAGCTTCAGCATCTTGTCGATTTCCCCGGAGTTGCGCAGATGGTGATAGTAGTCGCGCATGATTTCGGTATTTTCGGGATCGATGCCCAGTGCGGCCTCGAACGCCTCACGCCCTTTTTCCCATTTGTCCATGTCGGACCAGGCGATGCCTTTGATCCTGTAAGCTTCTGCATCGAAAGGGGAGATGTCGTGGGCGCGTTCCGCGCATTCGAGAGCCTGTTCGGGCTGGTCTCCGTTAAGGTGGACATAGGCCAGATCCACATACCCGATGGGCGAGTTGGGGTAGAGCCGTATCGATTCCTTCGCCAGTGAAGCCGCCTGTTCGAGATGGTTGGCCTGCGTATGACAGAATATCAGGCGGGAGAGCATACGGATGTTGCGAGGCGATTCGCGGAGCGCGTCCTGATAAAGCTGAATCGCCTTGTTCTCCTGTTCGAAAAAAAGATAGAGGTCGGCGAGCATGTCTCGGACCTCGTCGTAACGGGGATTGAGTTCGAGGGCGATTTTGAAACAGTGCTCGGCGTTTTCGTACATACCGCTGCGCTGATACGCCATACCTCCGTTGCGGAACGCCTCGGGGTTGGTGATCCCCTCACGTTGAAGTTTTTCGAAATAACCGATTGCAAGGGGAAGCGCGTTCATCTCTGTATGATACCAGATGAGTGACGTGTTCACCATCTCATTGTCCGGATGATACTTTTCGGCCCTCATGAGGTATTTTCCCCCGCGCTTCACCTGATGCAGCATCGAAAACGCGTAGAACATGCCTAGCAGGCATTCGGGATTGGTTTTATCGATCCGCAATCCTTTATGCAGCCACCGGATAGCCTGCTCGGGCTTGTTCTGATCGGTATAAATGCGGCCGTAAAGAGCGCAGAGTTCCCACGTATCCTGATACAGATGGGAATAGTCCTTAAGGAGCTCCAGCGCTTCGTCGTAAAGCCCCATTTCGATCAGTTCCTCTGAACGGTCGATGAGGTCTCCGAGATCGAGCCATTCATTCATCGCTGACGGTCCGTTCAGGAGTGGAATCCACGATCTCCGCCGGAAATTTTTTTCGGAAAAGACGATCGATCAGGTGAACGATCGTGAAACCGAGAAGGAAGGCTCCCGCTGCCGAACATATCGATTGCCAGGACTCCGTCATCGGGCGCGCGAGACAGTACCAGAGCAGCAGGGAGCAAATCGAACAGAGCAGCGGAAGAGCGAAAACGATCAGCGCTCCGGCGGTCTCGTGGAGTGCGTGGTATCGTACGGTGACCTGTGATCCATCCTGTACATGCATTCGGGTCGCCCGCTCTACCTCCACGAAGATCCGTTTACGGCTCTTTTTGCCGCCGCAAGCGCAGCACCCTGTGGCGCACTCCGACTCGCCGCACGAGCCTGACAGCGTGACCCAAACACCTTTCGTGCTCCTGTTGGAGACGAATCCCGGCTTCGTGGCGGTACGAACCAATCTACCCATCGATGCACCGTTCAGATGATGTTTCCCGGGACTCTGTCGACGACACGACCTCCCAGGATATAGAGCCGGTCGACGGACCGGCCGATGTTGCACATGACCTCGTAACCGATGGTGTGCCCGATGCGTGCGATATCGTCGGGAGTTATCCGTTCGTTTCCCTGCCGGCCAATGATCACAGCCTCGTTTCCCGGCGCAATGAACGGCTCTGGTCCCGCATCGATCATGAGATAATCCATAGTGACCCTTCCGGCGATAGTGTAACGGGAACCGCCGACCAGTGCTGAGCCCGCACCGCTCAGATAACGTGGAACGCCATGGCCGTAGCCTAGGCCGATGGTCGCTATCGTGGTGGAGCCGGAGGTCACGTACGTTCCGCCGTAGCCGACCGGAGTTCCGGCCGCCACTTTCCGTATTGAGACGACGACTCCCCGCAGCGAAAGTACGGGAAGCAGCTCCGGATGAAAAGCCTGCTCCGGATCCGGGCTGCACCCGTACAGAGATATCCCTGGTCGTATATGCGTACAGCCGGGGAGTGCACCAAAACGGAGCGTGCCGGCGCTGTTGGCGACATGAATGCACGAGGGATTCAGGCCATTGTCCCTGAAGGAAGCGACTACAGCGGAGAACAGGGCACCCTGATGTTCGACCGAAGCGGTTTTCGGAATATCCGCGGAAGCCAGATGGGTGAACAGACCCTGAAGTTCGAGCGAGGGGGTTGTCCGGACCGTGTCGATGAGGCGGGAGAGATCCCCGGCCTGGAACCCGAGTCTCCGCATTCCGGTATCTATCTCCGCATGAAACCGTACGGTGATGCCGCTTTCACGCCATCGGGTGAGATCATCGAGATCGGAGCAGGTGAATAGAATATCCTGGCGCGCGCCCAGACGGAGTTCGTCGTCGGTCGCCTTTCCCAGAACGAGCACCGAGCCACGGATTCCCGAACTCCGCAGATGGAGAGCTTCGGAGGGGGTGGCCACCGCGAAGAAGTCTACGTTTCCCTCGCGTTCGAGGGTTCCGGCTACCACGGCGGAACCGCATCCGTAGGCGCTGTCTTTGACTACCGCGATCACCTTCACCTGGGAAGGCACAGCCGATCTCAGGACGCGGAGATTACTGAGCAGATTGTCCAGCGAAATGACGGCTGCGGGCAGGAAACCGGATGCCGTTGGGTTCATGGAGGAGTCATCCTTCTATCGGCGTACCCACAGTACGCCACTCTCCATCCTCATATTGCCGAAAAAAACAGCTGAAATAGTTTTCATGGCATGCGGCTCCCTGTTGCTCTACCTTGAAAAGCAGCGCGTCGCCGTCGCAGTCGACATATACCTCCCGGACCCGCTGTACATGGCCAGAGGTTTCTCCCTTGAGCCACCGCTTCCGGCGCGACCGGCTATAGTACACCATGATGTTTTTGTCCAGCGTTTCACGGAGAGTCTCTTCGTTCATGTAGGCGACCATGAGCACCTGGCCGCTTGTTATATCCTGTGCCACTGCAGTGACCAGACCGTTGCCGTCGAAACGGACGTGTTCCAGAGGATTCACATGTTCCGCCTTTCGAAGAAGTGATCGTGGTGGAGCGGATCCGGTCGTTACTGGCGGATCTGTCCTTTGCCCTTAACAATCCATTTGTATGTAGTCAGATCGTCGATCCCCATGGGACCCCTCGCGTGAAGCT
>CAZGVZ010000500.1:0-3752 GCA_964529145.1 uncultured Fibrobacteraceae bacterium
ACGTTACAGTATACAATATATTCACCCGATTGAGCACAGGAGGAACAAAAGATATTTTTCAATACCCGGATCGAACGATTCCTTTCGACGACCCGTCCGCTGTCGAAACAGGCATTCGAAACGATGGAGCGATTCGACAACCAAGTAAATATATATCCTTTACCGGAACGTTATGGGAATAAGGACAGGCATCACCGGCTTAACCAACGCGGGGAAAACCACGATCTTCAACGCTTTGACCCAAAGTAAAGCGGATACCGGGAGCTACCCGTTCTGCACAGTGGAACCCAATCACGGGGTCGCCGCGATCCCCGACGGCCGCCTGGAACGAATAGCCCGTCATATGCCTGTCGGCCGGATTGTTCCGGCGTTTCTGGAATTGATCGATACCGCGGGCCTGGTCAGGGATGCCTCGAAGGGAGAAGGTCTCGGGAACCGGTTCCTCGACCGCATCGAAAATGTCGATGCGCTTATCGTCGTGATCCGCTGCTTCGAAGCGAAAAACATCATGCACGTGGATGGTTCGGTCGATGCGCTCCGGGAGTGCCGTGTGATCGAAACCGAACTCCTCCTCAAGGATCTGGAGAAGGCGGAGCGTTCAATTACCGGAATCAGAAAAGGAGCGCACGCGGACAGCGGAGAACGGGACTCCGGTAAAATCGACCTTCTCGAACGGCTGGTAACCGATCTCCGGCGGGGCATCGCGGCGCGCCGGTCGGTCACGGAAGCGGAGGATCGCCTGCTCCTCGCGGACCTGCACCTTCTGACCATGAAACCGGTGCTTTACCTCGCCAATGTCGACGATTTCGACGTTTCCGCTTTCGAGAGGAGGCAGGCTGAGGCTGTGCGTTCGTTCGCCGGTGAAAACGGAGGCGGTATGTGTACGATCCGAGGCAAAATCGAATCGGAAATAGTCGAACTACCCGAAGGGGAGCGGCCAGGGTACTACGCGGCTCTCGGAATGACCGAAAGCGGCATCTCCTCGTTGGCCCGCGGTCTGTACGATCTTCTAGGGCTCTCCTCTTTTTTCACCATTGAGGAAAAGGCACTTCGTTCCAGGAGCGTTACCCGGGGATGCACTGCGGCCCAAGCCGCGGCTTCGCTGTATTCCGAACTCCCGGAAGAATTCGCCGGAGCCGACGTGTGCCGGATAGAGGACCTCGAAAGGTACGGCTCTGAAGAGAGGCTCAGAACCTGTGGAAAGATCCGCTCCGAAGGCCGCGACTATGTAATCGAGGAGGGTGATATCCTGCTTTTCAGAAGATCGCCCGGCCACACCACTTCATACCGACAGGAAGACGATGAGACTCTTGTTTGACATTTATCAATGGGTGTTCTGGAACGTTTTCACCCGGCCGTTTTTCGTGGGACTGTTTCTCTACCGCACTTACCGTTTCGCCCGCACCTCCGCCTCGCGGCCTTTTCCGCCCCCCCCCTTTCTGGTCGTGAGCAACCACGGGACGTTCTTCGATCCGTGGATCGTGGGCGGCTACAGCCGGTATCCCTTCGGTATCATGACAAACGATGACGGGTTCCACGGATCGAGGGTGAGCCGCTGGTACCTGCGCACCATAGGCGCTTTTCCGAAAAAGAAAGGTACCAACGACTACCGTGCCATGAAGACCACTCTCACTCTGCTCCGGCGCGGTAAACCGGTGCTGATCTTTCCGGAGGGGCAGACGACCTGGGACGGGGAGACACAACCGCTCTACCCGGGCATCGAGAAGCTGGTCAGGCGCGCGGGCTGCCCGCTCGTCTCTGTGCGGCTGCAGGGTAATTTTCTAACCAAACCATGGTGGGCGAAAACGGTAAGAAAAGGCAAAATCCGGGTTACCTTCACAGTGCACCCTGAGGAGACTTTACGGCGGCTTTCCGATGATGAACTTTTCGACCTGATCAGGCGCTCGATCTATCAGAATGATATCAAGGATCCCGAAAACCGCGCGATCCCTTTTACCGGAAAGAACCTCGCCGAGGGGCTCGAACGGTTCGTCTGGATATGCCTTGGGTGCGGCGCCGAGGATTCCCTGGTGACCAGCGGAGATACGGTCTCCTGCAGACTCTGCGGTGGATCATGGCGGATGGATCCTTACTGCCGTCTGGAACCGGTCACCGCCGGTTGCCGCGATCTGAAGGACTGGGCGGAACTGCACAAGGACAGGGTGAAAAGAACGATCGGCACCCGGCCGGAGACTCTCACCCGCAGCGAGGGAATCGTTCTGCAGCTGGAGAAGAGCGAACACATTTTCGAGGAGGCCGGCGAGGGTTCCGCAACCCTTTTACGCGACGAAATCCGTTTCACCGGTCCCGGGTTCCGGATGAGCTGGCCGGTTGCGGAAATCGGCGATTGCGTGATCCAGAAGAAGGACATCTTCGAATTCCGCCATGGCGCTTTCCGCGCACGTTTTCTCTTTTCAGGCAAAAGTCCGATGAAATGGATCCATTATCTGCGGTATATTAAGGGATATGAACATTGTGAACGGCAGGGTCACCTCTGAACGGCCGGAAAGCGCTCCCCTTCATTCAGTCGAAAACGACGGCTATGGGCCGAATCATACCGGCGGGACAGACCTGACCATCACAGGTATCCGGAGTTATTCTCCGGGTACCCGCAAGGGAAGGTTTTCATGAAACAGGTTTGGCTGATTTTTCTCTTTGTTGCCGCACGCCTACATGCCCAATGGGTTCCGGCCGATTCGCTCTCACTCACCGTGAGGGTTCCGGCAGGGGAACATGTCAGCTTCGCCGTAGATGGGGCGAACGGCGCACTGAGCGCATCTCTGTCACATTCGGCGAGTGAACTGACCACCACGGCCAAAGCCGCTATATCCCGCGCTCCTGAATGGCTTTCCACGGCGCTCGAGGAGTGCTTCGCCGGCCTCGACCCCGCCCTTCAGGACACTTACGGAAGGATAATACTCGACGCCCGCGATCCATTGGTTGACGAGGTCTCGTTTACCGTCGCGCACCTGTCACCCGAAGTTCTCGGGCACCGGAAATTCGATCCGGCGATCGTGACTGAAAACGCTCTCGGCGTCTACCGCGCCGACTCCCTTCTGCAGTATGTCGAGATCGTGGACAGCGGAAACGCCGAACAGGGCGGATATTATTATTCAACAACTGTTTACCGGGTCGTCGAAAACGGCGGAGAGTTCGGGTACACACTCCCCCGTGACATCTATTACTGGTTCGTGGTACACCCCAAGCTGCAGGGGGAACTTCCAGCCTATATCGGAACCGGTTCGCCAGAACCCGCCGCTCCGCCCGAGGGGAAATTCTGGCGAACCTATCTGTGGAGTCACAGGGAACCGGGTTACGGCGCGCTCTGCGACACGTTGCAGGAAATGAACTTCCTCTGGGCGAACAAGGTGAACAGCGTGACCGAAAACGGGGCGATCGGAAGGCTATCCCAGTGGTGCAACCTCGTCCTCCCGTGGGGAGGACACCCGGAGTACCGCTGGCCGCAGCCGGTTTATCTTTACAATCAGCACTGCGGAACCTGCTCCGAGCACGGATGGTTCGCCTCGGCCGCGGCCCGGACCGCGCTCATTCCCGCGACACTGACCAAAGCTTCCCGTTTCGACCACAAGTGGAACGAGTTCTTCTGCGGCCGCTGGATCGACTGGGAACCGATCAACGGCTGGATCGACCGCCGCAGCGAACCAGGCCACGCGGACGACTACTGGTCCGATCCGTCGAAAGGCAAACTCAGCGGCTGCTTCAACTGGCGTGGCGACGGACATATCTCGACG
>CAZGVZ010000501.1:0-3744 GCA_964529145.1 uncultured Fibrobacteraceae bacterium
ATGCAGCTCATCTGCGAGGCGTACCACCTGATGAAGAAGGGACTCGGGCTTTCGGCCGGGCGGATGCACGAGATTTTCGCCGCGTGGAACCGGACCGAGCTTGACAGTTATCTCGTGGAGATCACCCGTGACATCCTCGCCTTCAAGGACGCCGACGGTTCGCCGCTGGTCGAGAAGATTGTCGACAGGGCCGGGCAGAAGGGTACCGGCAAATGGTTCAGCGTGGACTCCCTTGACCTGGGTATCCCGGTGACGCTCATCGCGGAGTCGGTGTACGCACGCTGTCTTTCAGCTCTCAAGGACGAACGGGTCGAGGCATCGAAAGTGCTGAAAGGTCCCGTGGGGGAATTCGAAGGTGACAGGGCCGCGTTTGTCGAGGACATCAGAAAAGCGCTGCTCGCATCGAAAATCGTCTCCTACACCCAGGGATTCATGTGCCTCCGCGAAGCCGCGAAGGAGTACGGCTGGACACTGGATTACGGCAACATCGCGCTGCTCTGGCGCAGCGGGTGCATCATCAGGAGCGTGTTCCTCGAGAATATCAAGAAAGCGTTCGACAGGAAACCGGGGCTACCGAACCTGCTGCTCGACGATTATTTCAGGAGAGTGGTCGACGACTGCCAGGCTTCGTGGAGAAGGGTCGTGGCCAGGGCGGTCGAACTCGGTGTGCCGATGCCGTCGTTCTCCTCTGCGCTCGCATTTTATGACGGATACAGGTGCGAACGTCTGCCGGCCAACCTGCTGCAGGCGATGCGTGACTATTTCGGAGCGCACAACTACGCGCGGATCGACGCACCTGCGGACAGGGTGTTCCACACCAACTGGACCGGACGCGGCGGGGATGTCGCTTCCGGGACGTACACGGCTTGAGGCCCAGCGGGGGGCCGGATAATCGGGAAAGTTTTCGGGAGAATAGTGGAATGGGCAGTGAACAGCATGGGAAAATGAGGGGAAAGAGCTGCGTCGTAACCGGAGGGGCGGGGGTCATCTGCTGCTCCCTGGTGGAAGCGCTCGCGAAAGCGGGTGTCAATGTCGCAATCCTGGATCTCGATCGCGGCCTGGCGGAGGAAAAAGCGAAGTCCATCGCCGTGTCCACGGGAGGAAAAATCATCGGTGTCGGCGGCAACGTGCTCGACCGGGTTACGCTCGATGAAGCAAAGAAAACGATCAACGACTCGTTCGGGCCTGTCGACATGGTGATCAACGGGGCCGGAGGTAATTCTCCTAAAGCAACCACTACGGCGGAATTTTTCGAACACTCCGATCATGATCAAATCGACCGGACCTTCTTCGGGCTCGAACTGGAGGGGTTCAGGAAAGTGTTCGATCTCAATTTCATGGGGACCCTGCTGCCTACCATGGTATTCGCCAGAGACATGGTCGAACGGAGAACCGGTTCGATCCTGAACATCTCCTCGATGAATTCGTTCCGGCCGCTGACGCGCATTCCCGCCTACTCGGCGGCCAAGGCGTCAATCAACAATTTCACGGCTTGGCTCGCCGTGCACCTCGCCCCACAGAACATCCGCGTCAACGCCATAGCTCCGGGTTTTTTCATCACCGGACAGAACCGCTTCCTGCTGTACGACAAGGAGAGCGGCGACCTGAGCGCCCGAGGGAAAAAGATTCTCGACGCGACCCCGATGCGCCGTTTCGGAACACCGGAGGAACTGCAGGGCGCGGCGCTCTTTCTGCTCTCCGACCAGGCACGCTTCATCACCGGAACCGTCATACCCATCGACGGCGGCTTCAGCGCGTACTCTGGTGTGTAAAAGAAGGTGCAAACCGGTCCGATTGCCTCCATCATCGGTCATCGGAAAAGGTTCATCACTTACCGGTGCAGTAAGGCATCCGGTAAAAAACCGGGGGTTTGACACTGGGACACCACCGGCTCTGCCTGCGGAGTGAGACGGTGCCCTGGAATTCGACTTTTTCTTAAGGCCACTGTCCATGGCACGATCCTTGTTGATTGACACAGGGATGTATATGACGAAGGCCGCAGGAACGGATCGAAACCGGAAACGAAATCCTTTTTTTGTTCATCGATATCCGCGGGACCGGTCTCATGGGGAGATACGGATACCCGGTTTACGCAGTAAAACATCGTACAAGGAGATAGTCTCATGAAACACGGTCTCGACATCGCTTCACAGGGGGCGCTCGACTTCGTTTCTCTCGGCGCGCTCGTCCACAGGCTCGATCCGGGCATCATCCCCTTCCGCAAGGCGACGGAATGCCTGATTCATGTGAGCGGCGGAGAGTTCAACTGTGCGGCGAACCTGTCCGACTGCTTCGGTCTGAAAACCGGCATCGCGACCGCGATGGTCGATTATCCGATCGGGGACCTGATATCGGAACGAGTGCGTGCCATGGGCGTGACCCCTTTTTACAGAAGATTCGCGCACAACGGCGTCAACGGACCGAACATGGCGACCGTATACAGTGACCGCGGCCAGGGAGTACGGGCGCCCGTGGTGTTCTACAACCGGTCGAACGAGGCTGCCGCGCTGCTCAAGCCCGGGGATTTCGACTGGAAAGCGATCTTCGCACCCGGGGTGCGCTGGTTTCACAGCGGAGGCATTTTCGCGGCCCTTTCGGAAACGACCGGCCGGGTGATCATCGAGGCGATGAAGGAGGCGAAGGCCGCCGGCGCGATCGTGTCGTTCGATCTCAACTACCGCGAGAAACTGTGGAACATCTGGGGCGGAGGACACGGGCGGGCGCTCGAACTGTATGCCGAAATCGTCAAGTACGTGGACGTCCTGGTGGGCAACGAGGAGGATCTGCAGAAAGGGCTCGGGATGAAGGGGCCTGAAGTGGAAAAGAAATCGAAGCTCGACCCTGGTGTATTCTTCGGCATGATCGATACGGTGGTGAAGAAGTATCCGCAAGTCAAGGTCGTGGCAACGACCCTGCGCGAAGTTCACTCCACAAACCATCACAGCTGGGGCGCCGTAGCCTGGATCGACGGGAACACGTACGTTTCGCCGACCGCGGAACTTGCGGTATACGACCGGGTCGGCGGCGGCGACGGATTCGCCTCCGGACTCTTCTACGGTCTGCTCTCGGGGGAGGAGCCTCAGGAAGCGGTGAAACTGGGCTGGGCGCACGGGGCGCTCCTCACCACATTCCCGGGCGACACGACCATGGCAACGGTCGAGCAGGTGCGCGCCTTTGCCAAGGGCGGTTCCGCGCGCATCCAGCGTTAAGGAGGAAAAGACAAGTGGTACTGTACGAACAGGGTTCTCCTTCGGCAGATCTGAGTTCCGGGGATCTTCGACACGGGATCGAGCGGGTGCTCGACACCGTGGGTCCGGTAAAAGATATGCTGATCGTACCTCCGGATATCACACGGCTACAGTCGCGGGCGGGGGAATTGACGCGATACGCATGGGAGTACCGGCCCGACGCGGTGCGGGCGATCGTTCCCGCGCTCGGCACTCACCTGCCGATGGATGATTGTGAGATCGAACGCATGTTCGGCGCGATGCCCCGGCGGCTGTTCAGGGCGCATAACTGGCGCACCGATTGTGTGCAGGCAGGAACGATTCCCGCGGGGTTCATCAGGGAAGTGTCGGAAGACATCGTAGATTACGAGATCCCGGTGCATTTCAACCGGGTGCTTTTTGAACGGCGCTACGACTGCATTCTCTCGATTAGCCAGGTTGTGCCTCATGAGGTAGCCGGTATGGCAGGGTATACGAAAAACATCGTGGTCGGCCTTGGTGGCGTGGAAAACATCCA
>CAZGVZ010000502.1:0-3742 GCA_964529145.1 uncultured Fibrobacteraceae bacterium
AAATACTGGGATGCGTTTTTCGTGTTCAGCCGGATCACCGTCGAGTTCCCGGACTTTTTCAAGAGCGACTGGGTCAAATACTACCGCGCAAGCTGTCAGGAAGAACTCGATATGCGCGATGTTGCGATCGCCAACTACGAAAACACCATCAAGGAATACCCGCTCAGCGGATCGGTGCCCTATTCGGACCTCGGGCTTATGCGCATTCATTACCGCAACGGTGATTTCGCGAAGGTCGCCAACCAGTTCGTCGAACTCAGCAAGCCGAACGTTCCCGATTCCCTCAGGTTCCACGCCGCATACCTGATGGGCCAGACGCATCTGCAGAGTAATGATCCGCTCAAGGCGATCCAGGTTTTCGGCACCGTGCCCGAAGGCCATCCGGATTACGTTTTCGCGCAGCATGCTACAGCAATCGCCCATGTACAGGCGAACAGCGACATGGCGCAGGTCGTCGCGGCTCTTGAAAACTGCGTGGGCGCCAAGGCGGAGACTCCTTCACAGAAGGAAGTGGTCAACCGCTCCTATCTGTTTCTCGGGTACATTTTTTACGAGGAGAATGCTCTCTCGAAAGCGGTCGTAGCGCTCAGAATGGTGCCGACCAGCAGCTATTATGCGGAAGATGCCCTTCTCGGCCAGGGGTGGACAGCTCTCAAGGCGCGCCAGTGGACGGATTGCATCAGCACCGGACAACTTCTCACGAAAACGAGCAACAAAACCGTTTTACAGTGCGAGGGCATGCTCATCAGGGCATACGGACACCTCCTGCAGAAAGATTACGGCCAGTCTCTTGGCGTGCTCAAGGACGCGAACGAGAAGATCAAGCCGCTCACACAGCTCTCCGACGATACCCTCAACTATGCGCGCATGCAATACGAAAGCAACCGGATGTCGTTCAATTTCCTCGCGGAGAAGGTCGAGAACATCTCGAAAGCGGGGCAGACCTCGGCGATTTCCGCAGCCACCGACAGTCTTCACCTCGAGCAGATCAATTATGTGAACCAGTTCAAGGAGTACTACCGGTTCAACGACGAGTTCAAGAGAACCTCGTTCTTTACCCGCACTGTCGATGCCGTCCGTGAGGATATTGAATACGCTTTGGCTACCGTTCAGAAACTCGTGGGAGCGGGCGTAATACAGAAGGTTCAGGAGAAAGCCCAGGAACAGGAAGAACAACTCAATTCGGAAATCGAAAAACTCCAGAAGGAGATGGAACGTCTTCAGCAGGAGAATCAGTAATTTCGCTTCGAACTGAATTTTTGAGCCTGGCCGAAAAACGCCGCTCCGTCAGGAGCTATCTCGATTCTCCCGTGGAACGGGAAAAAATCGATTACGTCCTGAGGGCGGCCTGTCTCGCGCCTTCGGCATGCAATAATCAGCCATGGGAGTTCATCGTCATCGCCGGCGAGTATTCGCATTCCGAACTGGCCGCAATTTACGACCGCCCGTGGTTCATCTCGGCACCGGTGATAATCGCCGCGTGTTGCGACCGGACTGTTTCCTGGCGCAGAAAGGACGGCAGGGATTTCGGGGATATCGACGTCGCGATCGCGCTCGACCATCTCACTCTCGCAGCTGCGGAACAGGGGCTTGGAACGTGCTGGATCGGAGCATTCGACAGCCGTGAAGCCGGTTCGTTGTTGAGACTTCCATCCACGGTGGAACCGATCGCATTCACACCCCTCGGGTATCCATCCACACTGCCGGCAGCGAAGCCCCGGAAAGGGCCCGAGAAAGTGGTCCACTGGGGATACTACGGCGGGAAAGAGAAAACCCGGAGCCGCGAGAGTCCCGGGCCCGGCACGAGGTGACGGTTCCAAGTGGACCGTTCGTGTCTCCTGTTCAAAATGAGAAAGCTTCGTGGATCCATGCTCCGCTGAACCGATGGCGTCGTTACACAGCTGCCGGCAGGTTCAGCCTGAGGTCAAGAGACCGTTTTGGAACTTCACTCACGGGAATGCAATGCGAATCGAGGGCGGGGAGCTTATATTTTCAGACGAGAATCTGATCATCCTCAATAAACGAAGCGGAGTCGCGGTGATCCCCGCACGGGGAGAAGACCCTTCGATTTCGCTGCGGTCGCGTGTCGAAAGCCACTTCGGACAGAAGATATTCGTCGTTCACCGGATCGATCGCGACACTTCCGGCATCGTTGTTTTTTGCCGGAAAGCGGAGGCGCACAGGGTTTTATGCCGGCAGTTCCAGAACCGCGAGGTAGAGAAGCGTTATATGGCACTGGTTGCCGGAAAAATGGCCGGAAGCGGGGAAATCGACATCCCGGTCAGGCAATTCGGTTCCGGAAGAATGGGAGTCGCGGACCAGGGGAAACCATCCGTGACCCGTTACAGGGTCATGGAAACTCTCGAAAGCGCGACTCTGGTGAATGTATTTCCCGTTACAGGAAGGCGTCACCAGATTCGGGTTCATCTT
Organism: uncultured Fibrobacteraceae bacterium; assembly: GCA_964529145.1. Lineage (GTDB taxonomy): Bacteria > Fibrobacterota > Chitinivibrionia > Chitinivibrionales > Chitinispirillaceae > JAFGNB01. The sequence continues at coordinate 2,431 of CAZGVZ010000502.1, forward strand.
TATGCCACGGGACACCCCGTTCTGGGCGACCGTCTGTACGGCAAGCCGCTCCCGGTCGGGGGCGTAGAGCGGTTGATGCTGCACGCGGCGTCTATCGTTTTCAATTATGAAAGCTCGGGCAGGTTCACCGCCGAAGCTCCGGAGGATCGCACGTGGAAAGAGGTACTCGCACGTTTCAGGAATAGTCCACCAGGGGGAAAGACCATTTTTCCGGAAAACGACCACTCTTATCTTCCGTCCGGGAGCGCTGCGAGGATCTGATGTTTTTTCCGACGTAGAAATCATGGATGAACGGCACGGCAGCAGCGGCCGGAACCTGTCTTTTCCAGTGGGTGACTGGGGCTGCAGGGGGTTCATCCAACCTTTTTTTTTGCGTCTGACACTGTGCATTTCACGACAGGATGGGGAATGGAGGATTGAAGAGTACGGAAGCGGCCTGGAAGCCTCCCATGTTCATGGGGATGAGCAGGAAAAATGGGCAGGAGCACCTCCCAACCGACATTTTCGGGGCGGGAGCCGGTCTGTTCTCCTGAAGAAAACAAAATCACTTAATCGTGAAAATAATCCTCAATCCGGGATATATTTTTAGGGAAGAACTACCGGCAAAGCTGTTGATGGTGGAGCCGGATTCGCTAAAGCTCGTATGGACAATGTTATATGCATCGGTGTCTAAATCCTTTGAATCTCCGCCTTATCATCATTTTCGGACTGGCGGTGGTTTCATGCGAATTCCCCTATGATCCGGTCCCTGAACCTGCGGTCACGCATGAGAACACAGGGGAAGGTTCGGACGGAAGAGCACGGGTCTTCAAGATCAACGGTAACGCCCAGACTTGCAACCCCTCCATTTCGCTCGATCAGCTCAATTACCCAGCATGTATGCTTTTTTTAAATTTCAGCGGGTATCTCTCAGTTGGCTATCCGGCCGAATCGAAACATTTCAATGAATTCACCAGCCGGCACGATCGACTTGTCGTCGTTGATACTTCGAATACTGTGCGGTGGATCATGAGGCGAGACGAACTCGGAGTGGACGAAAGGGAAGAGTTTCAGGATCCGGAGTGGTCGGCCCACCCCGGTTACATCGTCACCCTGTTGAGTTCGGAAAGCCAGAAAAAATGGAGCTGTCTGGCGATTCATCCGGTGACGAGAAAAAAAATGGTGCTCTGCAAAGATAATCTTGACGAGGAGTCCACTCCTCACCTCTGGGTGGAACGCGGGAGCGTGGTGGGGGAGGAACCGGCGGAGGTGACCTTCGATGATGACGGATTCGCCGACCGCACCTCCGTGGCATCGTTCTTCAACACATCAA